>NZ_JBATHX010000451.1:0-9247 GCF_049667265.1 Algibacter sp.
GTTATGGCTATATCTCCTGCAGATAATGTTGTTTGCCCATAACCAAAATTAATTGCACAAAATAGGGCAATAAAAAAAGAAAGGGATTTTAATGGAGTAATTTTTTTCATAACCGTTAAGTTTTAAAAATCTAAAGATTTGGTTTTTATAAATTTTTATTCAAATTGTTTATTTAACATTGTTATTTTTGAAGCGTATGCAAACAAAAAAAACATATACGGTACAAGAAGCCACTAGAAAACTAGAGCATTATTGTGCGTATCAAGAACGTTGCCATAAAGAAGTAAGACAAAAGCTAGAGTCGTTACACATGATACCCGAAGCTATCGATGTGATAATAGTCCACCTTTTGGAACACAACTTTCTTAATGAAGAACGTTTTGCCAAAACATATGTGAGAGGTAAGTTCAGAATTAAGGCTTGGGGCCGAAGTCGATTAACTTTTGAATTAAAGAAAAAAGACATTAGCAAAGTTAATATAAATCAGGCACTTGCGGAAATAGAAAACACGGAGTATATCGAGGTTTTCAATAGTTTAGCCGAAAAAAGGGCGAATTCCATTACAGGAACCGATAAGTATAAAAAAAGAAAGAAATTAATCGATTATCTGTTGTATAGAGGCTGGGAAACGCACTTAGTATACGAAAAAGCCAATGAAATTTTCAGGTAATACCGTAAAAAAGCGGATAAAGTTTTAAACTTTACCCGCTTTTTTTAATATTTTTAAATTTAGGACTATAAGTTAAAAGAGGCTCCTAAATTGATAGTAAATTGATTGTGTAATGTTTCGGCAGCTGTTAAACTTCCCGTTTTATATTTTGCAAAAGGCACATTCAATTCTGTGTAAACACCAAAACCGTCTGTAAAAAAGTAACGGGCACCTAAGTGGCCACCAAAGTTTTTAAGCCCAAGACTTAAACCAGGGTAAAGGTCAAAATTTTCATCAATTTTGATGACGTTCCCTAGGTTAGCATTAAAACGTGCTCTTACATCAAAACGATTGTCAAACGTAGCGTCTAACTCCTCAATTTGATTGTTTTTTAAGCCATCAGCTACTCCTAAAAGGTAGGTAGTAGAAATGCCTATCGAAATGTTTTCTCCAATACCGTAATCGTAACTTACATTAATACCAGAACCGTTTTCTTGAAAATTTGCACCTACTTGAAATTTGTTATCATCCTTTCCTTTAAATGCCTGAGCATTGATGGCTGTTACACTTAGGAATGCTAATAATAAAATTAAATTCTTCATGATTTGAGTTTTATATTTAAAGGTCCAAAGATATTACAAGTTTTTTAATATCAAAGGTTTATTTAATATGAGTGCTTATAAATGCTTGTGGGTTTTTATAATGGCTTGTTCATTTTTCCAATCAATCCATTTTTGTCCTTTTATACGCCTCATAATATTATCGAAATTTCGAATAATAAAAACATTATAAATGGCTTTACTAAAATTTTTAGGGTTTCTTGAAATTGCCCTTAAACTCATTGAAAAACCGGGTGTTATATAACGCATGTAGTGCCAATAACCTTCTGGCATGTACAAGACTTCTCCGTGTTTAAGTTCTGTTTCATAGCCATTAGCTTTTTTTAGCATGGGCCATTTTTCAAAATCAGGGTTGTTAAAATCAATATCTTCTCTGGTAATTAAAGCATGCGGGATTTTATATAAAAAATCATTCTGCTTTTGATCAAACAAAATAACTTGTTTCTGGCCTTCAAAATGGAAATGAAAAATATTTGCAAAATCAATGTCGTAATGCATAAACGTATGTGAATTACGTCCTCCAAAAAAAAGCATCGGCATATTTTTCATAAGGCGTAAACCAAAATCAGGAAACGAAAAATCTTTCTGTAAAGAAGGAATTTCTTTTAAAGCATTCCACAAAAAAATGCGATATTTAGTAGGCTCGCGCTTCAATAAATCCACATAATCACCCAATTTCATTTTGGCATGTGGTTCATTAAAACCGTCCTTGTAATCTACAGGGCGGTCATCATATAAAGGCACGGTTAGATCGCCACCTAGGGTTTTCATATACTCTAAATTCCATTTTGTGTAGGCAGGCCAATCTTCAATAAAAGACTCAATAACCACCGGCTTTTGTGGCTTAAAATAGTGTTTTAAAAAATCCGCTTTGGTAATATTTTTTACTCGTGGTATGTCCTGTAAATTTAATGCCAAGGTTACTTAATTTGTTATTTCAAATTTAAGAAAACCATGCCAATTCTAAGGGGTAATAAATATATTTAAGTTTAGTTAAAATTATAACGTAACCCAAAAAGTAAATTGCTTGGCGGCATAGGAACAAAGCCAGCTTCAATATAATCGGCATTAAATATATTGTTAGCAGTTACAGTAAATTCTAATTTTTTAAGATTTATTGCTAATGAAGCATCCCAAACATTATAGCTGTCACCTGTTGTACGTTCGGCATGTTTATAAATAATATTCTGACTTACATTTTTAAGCAATTGGGTACTTAATCGAGTTGTAAATTGGTGTTTAAGGGTATTTAGTGAGTAACGCGATAAATCCTTGTTTTGGTCTAAAATATTGTCATCTAAAAAATTATAACCCAAGGCAAGCGTTTGTTTATAGCCGTTTAAATTAAAATGATAGGAAGCATCAACTTCGACTCCTTGCGTGTTCACTTTAGCAATATTTGTTGCTCTATAAATGCCATCGGTCGTGTTTGGTCGAATAAAATCAATAAGGTTTTTAGCATCTCTGTTGTAAATAGCGAATGAACCTGAAAATTGAGGTGAAAAATATTTTACACCAATTTCTTGAGCAAAGGCTTCTTCAACTTCTAAATTAGGATTTCCTATGGTACTTGAGTCGTTATAATACAAGTCGGTATAGGTTGGGATTCTGTAGGTATAGCCGATGTTTCCGTAGGCTTTCAGATTATCAGTAAGTTTCAAACCAATATCAATTCCAGGGAAGGCATAAAAATCGAAATCTGAAAAATAGGTAACCGCAATGCCCGGGGTAATATCTAGGTTGGCTAGTTTAAAGGCATGTTCTAAAAACAAGGTTGTCATAAAACGGTTGCGGTTTCCTAAGTTATTGCTATTAATGTAAACTTTCGAGAGATCGATTCCAAAACCAGTAACCCCGGCTTTAGATTTGTAACTTCCATTTAACTCGGCTCCAATTTTGTTTGTAATGTGTAAATTTCTATAAACTGTTGGGTCGTTTCGTAAGTATACATACTCGTCTTGGTTACGTTTCCAGTATACACGTGGTTTAAGGGTTAGCTTTTCGGTGTTAAACTGTGTAGTAAAACCAATTAGGCTATTTTGCGTTTCTTCGTATTGCTCGGTTGCGCTTTCCCTTGCATAAAAACCATTGGCTCCAAACTTTCGCTCTTGAAACGTAGCAATCATTTCGATGGCTTTTTTGTTTTTGTTAAAGACACTTTTCACGAAATAATTACTGTTATCGTAATCGGTGTTATGGCGGTAACCTGCTGAAGTCATTTTATCAACATGCACAATATGAGATGAGTTATTAAGGTCTGCACCAACCGTAACGCCAGCATTTAACTGCCCAAATGAACCTGTTTCGGTTTTAACTGAAACAGAATTACTTAAATCTTTTTTAGTAACAATATTAATGGCTCCAGTAAAAGCATTTTGCCCAAAAACACGAGCGGCAGGACCTTTAATAATTTCAATACGCTCAATAACTTCAATTGGTAATGCGGCATTCATGGTGTGATGACCTGTTTGCGCGTCATCCATTTTTATACCATCAATAAGAAGTAACGTTTGATCGAAACCACCACCACGAATGTATAAATCGGCTTGGCTACCAGCAGTTCCGCGGCGTCTTATATCTACGCCAGCAAATTGTTGTAATAAATCTGCAACATTTGTAGAAGCACTATTTTTTATATCTTCTGAAGTTATGATGTCAATAGTTCTTGAGTTTTCCTTAAATGGTAATTCTATTCTGGTTGAATTGATAATTACCTCTTGTAAAGAATCTGTTTTTACGGTAACGTCTTGAGAATGTCCTATTAAAACACAAAATGTAAAGGCAATTAAAGCAAATGGAGTCTTCATAAAATGATTTGTTTATAACGCTGCAAAAGTCGTAACTTTCCGGACGAGTAGAATAGTCCAGTTTAAAAACAATGAATAGTCCGGTTGATAATCTTTTAAAGCAGTTATTACAATTTGATAAATCTGGTTCACAGCCTGTTTATATTCAAATAGCGCAGCAAATTGTAAATGCTATTCAGCGCGGTTACATTTCAACAGGTTCAGCATTGCCCGGAACACGTGTTTTAAGTCAAATATTAAAGATTCACAGAAATACTGTGGTGGCAGTTTACGATGAGTTAGCTTCTCAAGGTTGGGTGGAAATTGTACCAAATAAAGGCACTTTTGTTTTGAAGCCTGAGCAAACCACAGCTAAAATTAAGGCAAATGCACAACACATAAATAGTGCTTACGATTATTCTAGTAAAACAGGTTTCCCTTTTCAGCCATCGTTTAATTTGGCTACTTCCGTTCAAGAAATAAACGCTAAGTTTCGTATTAATGAAGGTAGCCCAGATTTAAGGCTGCATCCAGTTCATCAGTTTTCTAGGTGGTATAGTGCGGTAATGAAACGAAAACCGTTGGTAAATAAATGGAATAATTCAACAAATTCCATTTTTGAAACGCAACTTTGTAATTATTTAAACGCCACAAGGGGATTTCATATAAAACCAAATAACCTGATTAGTACGCGAAGTACAGAAATGAGTTTATATATAGTTTCGCAACTTTTAATAAAACAGAACGATGTTGTTTTGGTAGGGCATTTAAGTAACTATGCGTCAAACATGATTTTTCAGCAAGCTGGAGCTACCCTTAAAACCATTCCTGTTGATGCTGATGGAATTGATGTTGATTATATAAAAACCCATTTTGCTAAAGGCAGTATCCGCTCTGTTTATGTTTGTGCAAACAGGCATTACCCAACCACCGTTACTTTAAGTGCAAAACGACGATTAAAATTATTAGAATTAGCCAAAGCCTATCAATTTGCCATTATTGAAGATGATTATGATTACGATTTCCAGTATGAAGGTTCCGCTATGTTGCCTATGGCGAGTGCTGATGCAAATGGCATGGTTATTTATTTAGGAAAACTTGGCCAATCGTTATTTCCAAGTTTTCAAGTCGGTTTTGTGGTTGCGCCAGAAAACTTAATTTCGGAAGCTAAAAACTACTTACAATTATTAGATAAACAAGGCGATATTATACAAGAGCAAATACTTTCTGAGTTAATTCATGAAGGTGAAATATCTCGCCTCTTGAAAAAGAACATTGTAGTTTATAAACAACGACGCGATTGTTTGTGTAGGCTTTTAAAAAAACATTTTGATGGCATCGTAACTTGGCATATACCTTCCGGCGGATTAGCCATTTGGTTACAGTTTGAAACTAAAATATCATTAGTTAAACTGGCAGAAGAAGCAGATAAAAACGATTTGTATCTACCAAAAACATTGCTTTATCAAGACCGAGAAACCTGTGCTATTCGTTTTGGGTTTGGGCATTTAGATGAAGAAGAAATTGAGCATGTAGCTAAAAAATTGAAAAGTGCTTACGATGTGGTGTCTTCAGATTATATTGAAGAATAAATTTGAATCTTAGATTAGATTGCTAGTAAAACTTAGTTTATTACTTTTCCATATCAAACTCTGTTTTGCAATCTTCACACCTGTATTTATGTCTTGTGTAAAACGGAAGTGCTGAAAATAATACTCCAAAAAGAAACCAGAATAATGATTTAGCATCTTTTATTGTTGAAAATAACTCGACGTGATGTCCTTTACAATTTGGACAGCCAATAGTGTTTCCTTCATCGTCAATAGAATATTTATTTATAGATTCTAAAATATGTTGGGCCTCTAAAGCGTCAGTTGATAAGACCTTTAGTTTAACTCCGCCAATAGCGTTGCTTACCAAAGGATCGGTATCTATCGTTAAGTTGTCAGTCAAAAATACTTGAATCCCTTCAGCTTCTAAACGTCCTTTTATAATTTGGGCTTCAGAAGAATATTGGAATCTGGCTATAGTTTTAAAGGTGTCGCTCATAGTTCTTATTAATCATTTGTTGAAAAATGGAATAAACTATTTAGAATTCCAAGTTGTAAGAAGGCATTATTCGCTTTGCGATCTTGTAATTTTTTTGGAAAGTCTTTCATTATTAACAAATATAAATAACGCTTTTGGTATTGAAGTTGTAATATTATTAGAATGAAACAAAAGAACTATAATATCTTAAATATAGCTTTTTACTAATCAAGCCGATTTTATAATAGGTTGATTAATAATTTTTTAGATTCCTTACGAAAATAGAAAAACAAAAAAGACCTTCATTTATGAAAGTCTTTTTTAAAAATATATTTTATTATGTAGTATTTATTTTGTTTTTACTGCATTAAAAGCTTGAACTCCTGGGATTCCAGAACCTGAAATACCAATCAATACTGTAATTGTTTCACAACTAAAATAGCCGCTTCCCGAATTTATAGGATAACTTTCATCATACCTGAAGGAATAAAATTTTGTATACAGTTCATTTACACTATGAATATTTAAACTTATCTCATGTACTTTAATTTCACCGTCCAACTTAGTTTCGGTTAATGATCCATTTATATAATACTCATCATTCTGGGTTGAAACATCAAAATCTAATTCGAATAAATTCGATCCATGATATCTAGAACCAAAATAATGTCCTACAATATGACTAAAACAATCAACTTCATTTTGTATCGTACGGTTGTTGTCATCAAGATCTGTCGTAGGCATTTCTTCTAATGTATATCCTTCTCCAGGAGAATCACATCCTTGTATTGAAGAAACAGCATATTTATCCCCATCGGCATCCAAATACCAAACGGATTCAGGGTTTAAATTAGCGTCAGAATCATCACAATCCCATAATCCATCTTCTCTAAAATTTATTCCACAGTCATTTTCGGCTGGATAGCCATCACCATCAGCATCAAAAACTAAAATGTCATGCTTATGGTTTTTATGTCCATTTAAACCATTTTCGGATATTGAAATTCGTTCAAAAGAATTTGTCCCTTTATTAAAATGACAAATCTCTATTTTAGATTTTCCTTTTTTGCTCTTACTAGAAGCTTTTGCTGATAAAGTTTGTTCAGTTTCAAAGCTAACATCATCTATTTCTTCAACAGAACAGGAAACAAAAAACAATGCGCAGAATACGCCAACAGTTAATAAATAAGAATAATTTCTCATAATATAATATAGGTTAATGTGTGATAAATGAGGGGTTTGACAACAAAGGTATCAGAAATGCTAAGTGCATTCTAATTTTTTAGATAAATGGATATTTTTGCTCTGCCAATGAACGGAGGATGTAATTTAATCCGATAATCTACATGGATACCTCGATAATTTTGAAAAGATTAGCATCATACTAGTGTTATATATTAAGCGCTTTTTCTGTTATGAATAATTAGAATATGTTGAGGATTAGTTTCGTATTTTTGACACACATTTCAACCTTACAATATTGCTATGAAAACATTTTTTCTTCTTTTAGTATGCCTAATACCTTCTATGAGTTTCGCTCAAAATAATTACATTGTAAAAACAGAAGATGGCAGACGTGTATTGTTAAAAGCCGATTTTACCTGGGAATATATTGATGCTGAAAGCAGTTCCATTACTAGCATTGAAAAACTAAATGATGATGCTGGTTGTAATTTGGATGTCAACTTTGTTGAACCGAAACTAAACCAAAAAATACAGGCACAATTAAAAAGAGGGCGAGCAACTATTGATGATGTAAAAAAGAAAGTCGCTAAAGATTACAATTGTACTATAGAAGATGTTTTGTTATTATCTGTTTCAGAACAAAAAGCAAAAGCGGTTTATCATTTTTGTGCCAATGGTGAAAAAGTAACTTATAAACGTATTGGTAATACTATTGTAAAAAAGGAGAAGCTTTTTTAATTATTATAGACAACTTTATTAGTTTCTCGATAAACTTGTTTATTAACCCATTTATGGTATCCTGCTTTTCTTGCGTCAAGTAAATCAATATTTAATTTTTCAGAAATTAAAAAACCATTTTCAATTGCTTTTTCCTGATTATCTAAAGTCATTAAATTTAAAATTTCATTTTTTTGGTACCACATATTTATTTGAAAATAGTCTCCTGTCTTAAAAACCGAAATATATTTAAGATCAATTAAATCTTGCCATACTTCCTTGTAATTAAAAAGGCCAACTCTAAATTGATGCTGTATTTTATTATTTTCAAAGTTTAGGTGTACGCTGTGAGATGCAATTGACATAAACGAAGAAAAAAACAATATTAGTAATAGAATAATTAAATAAATTATGATTGTCCACTTCTCAGGATGATTTAAAAGGTTTTTGTATTGATATAGATATACGATGTAACTAAACAGGCTAGCGTATAAAAATGCCACTATAATTTTATTAATAAGTGGTTTATTGGGTTCTCTAATTATTAGTTCGCTTTTAAACATAAATCAAATATAAAAAACACGTGCGATTTACCGTCGTCTATTAGCTAAAAGTGGAGGAGGTTCACCTGTAAAAGGATTCCATCTACTAATACTTTTCGCTTCCATTCCAGCGGCATTTATAACAGCTCTGTCACCATAGCGCTCACGCATTTTATCTATAGCTTCGCTTAAATGAAGCTGTTTTTCGTTGTCTTCAAATAAATTAATTTGATGTCCGCCTTCAACTAAATGACTAAATTTCACACCAATAAGTCGCACCAATAAACGCCGGTTGTAAAGTTTTCTATATAAATCTAAAACCACAGGAATAATGTTGTGATCCATAGCGCTATACGGAATGCGTTGCTGCTGGGTGTAGGTTTGAAAATCGGAATATCGAATTTTAAAGGTAATACACGCTGTAAGTTTATTGCCTCGTCGTAATTGATACGCTAAATTTTCTGCCATGGCAATAATAATGCCTTTAAGTTTTGCAACATCGGTGGTGTCTTTATTAAACGTGCGCTCGGTTGAAATAGATTTACGTTCATGGTATTGAACAACAGGGCTATTATCAATACCATTTGCTTTTTTCCAAATGCTTAAACCGTTTTTTCCTAGTACACGGTGCATCAATTCCATGGGCATTTCCTGTACGGTTTGTATTTTTTTTACACCCAAATCGCACAAGGCTTTGTAGGTAACGTTCCCAACCATAGG
>NZ_JBATHX010000452.1:0-6855 GCF_049667265.1 Algibacter sp.
GGAACAGCT
The DNA here is from genome assembly GCF_049667265.1 of Algibacter sp. Classification (GTDB taxonomy): domain Bacteria; phylum Bacteroidota; class Bacteroidia; order Flavobacteriales; family Flavobacteriaceae; genus Algibacter_B. The sequence continues at coordinate 10 of NZ_JBATHX010000452.1, forward strand.
TCTCTAAACTGAGAAATTAACTTAGTTGTTTTTTCTTTAGTAGTTCCGCGACGCATACTTTTCAAAATATCATCTGAAATATGTTGTAACGGAATATCTAAATAATTACAAACTTTAGGCTCGCGATTCATCACATCTAAAACATCCAATGGAAAGCCTGTTGGAAATGCATAATGCAAACGAATCCATTCAATTCCTTCCACTTTAACCAAAGCTTCAAGTAATTCGGCAAGGTTACGCTTTTTGTATAAATCGAGTCCGTAATACGTTAAATCTTGAGCAATAAGAATCAATTCTTTAACGCCCTTAGCGGCTAGTTTTTCAGCTTCAACGACGATGTCTTCTATGGGTGTACTTCTGTGTTTTCCTCGCATAATTGGAATCGCACAAAATGAACATGGTCTATCACAACCTTCAGCAATTTTTAAATAAGCATAGTTTTTTGGGGTTGTTGTTAAACGCTCTCCAATCAATTCATGTTTATAATCGGCACCTAAGGCTTTTAATAATCCTGGTAATTCTGTAGTTCCAAAATATTCATCAACATCAGGAATCTCTTTAATTAAATCTGGCTTATAACGCTCGCTTAAACAACCGGTAACAAAAACTTTATCAACTTCACCGTCTTCTTTCTTCTTAACATACTCCAAAATAGTATTAACACTTTCTTCCTTAGCATTATTTATAAAACCGCAGGTGTTAATCACAACAATATTACCTTCCTCTTCATGTACCACATCTTTACCATTGGCCTTTAATTGCCCCATTAACACCTCGCTGTCGTAAACATTTTTACTACAACCAAGAGTTACTACATTAATCTTGTTTTTCTTTAAAGTTTTTGTGCGCATACCATCTATAAATCAGGGCGCAAAGATACGTAATGATTTATGATTTCCGAATGCTGTTTCAACGGAAACTTTTTTGTAAAAACCTCGAAGAAGCATTTTTCAATTAAACCTTTTATATATTTGATAGTCCTAAATTGAAAACCTATAGTTATGAAACCCCAATTTTATATTGCTTTTTTATTTCTTTTTTTAATGGTTAGTTGCTCATCAGATGATCCAATAAAAGAGCTGGAACCTATTGATGATGAACTTTACTTTCCTCCATTAAGTTCTAACGTTTGGGAAACAAAATCCATTAGCGATTTAAACTGGAACGAAAGTGAACAACAACCTTTACTAGATTTTCTAGAAGAAAAAAACACCAAAAGTTTTATGATTCTTCATAACGGAAAAATTATTCTAGAAGCATATATGAATGATCATGATGCCACTAAAAGTTGGTACTGGGCAAGTGCTGGAAAAACTTTAACTACTGCCGTTTCTGGGATTGCCGAAGACGAAGGTTTAATAAATATGGATAATAAAGTATCAGATTATTTAGGAACAGGTTGGACAAGTGCAAACCTTGAAAAAGAAAACCTAATTACTTGCAAAAATCTATTATCCATGAATTCTGGTTTGGATGATACTTTAGGTGATGATGTTTCCCCTTCAAACTTACAATATATTTCAGATGCTGGCACTCGCTGGGCATATCATAATGTATATGTGAAAATGCAAGATGTAGTTGCTGAAGCTAGTAATCAAAATTGGTCAGATTATTTTAATGCTAAACTAAGAGATAAAATAGGAATGACTGGGCAATGGTTGGCCATAGATGACTTAAGTGTGTATTGGAGTAACACCAGAAGCATGGCTCGTTTTGGGCTTTTAATAGCTGCAAAAGGAAAATGGGAAAACACTCAAATAATACCTGAAGCTTTTTTAAATAACGCCACAAACACCTCTCAAAATATTAATGAGGCTTATGGATATTTATGGTGGCTAAACGGAAAAAACAGCTATCATTTACCTGCAACTCAAGTTGAATTTAATGGTAAATTAATACCTAATGCACCCGATGATATGTATGCTGCGCTAGGAAAAAACGACCAGAAAATTTATATCGTTCCGAGTAAAGATTTAGTAATTATTAGAATGGGAAATGCCGCTGATGGCGATAACTTTGCATTATCTAGTTTTGATAATGATTTATGGGCAAAAATTAATGCTTTGATAAATTAACCTCTTTCTTCAAAAGGTAGAATAATTTCTTTTTCAAGGTAGTTTTTCAAACCGTTTAAAAGCATGGCCCAACAAAATGAAGAATGTTTAAGATGGTCGTTATTTTCAGGCCAATTAACATGGCTGAATTTTAAATACGTACCGTTTTCTTTTGGTTCTAAATCGAAACCAAAGGTTGTTGGATTCCAATCTTTATCAGATTTGGTCATTTTTAAATGAAAAGATTCGTTAGTTTTTATTTGGGAGACTTTGCAGAACCAATTATACTTATCGGTAAAATTCAAGTTGTATTCTGAATTTAATTCTGGTGTTCCAGAAGATTTTAAAGTCCACCAATTATTAAGATGTGCTGGTTGTGACACCGCATCAAAGATTTCTTTTGGACAAGCTTTTATTAATAGATTATGGTAGATGTTGTAATTCATATCTTTATAAATCTACAAAATTTCATCCATAAGGGTTAAAATCCTGAATAAATTTATACATGTTAGCTTCAAAAAGATAACACATTATTACAAAACCAAAAATTGCAAAAACAACTTTTTTATTATATTCTTTCCTCGTGAAACTTTTTATAGAATACCATAAAATCAAACTAAATATTGGAATAAAAAAATATAGTGGAAAAGCAATATAATAAACTAGATAATCAGGGATTAATGGATTGTCAAGACTAAAATATGCTTGTACAAATGAAATGGAATAACTTGAAATTCTGAAAGCTGAATATATAGCTGAAATGATAATAAAGACTCGAAGTGTTTTCTTATTATTTAAATCCAAATTATTTGTTTAAATGAGATTCCCGCTTTCGCTGGAATTTTATTTGAAAAACGAATCAACAAACTCGTATTTATTAAACACTTGTAAGTCTTCAAGACCTTCGCCAACACCAATATATTTTACAGGAATTTTAAACTGGTCTGAAATACCAATTACGACACCACCTTTAGCAGTTCCGTCAAGTTTTGTAACAGCTAAGGAGGTAACTTCGGTTGCTGCCGTAAACTGTTTTGCTTGCTCAAATGCATTTTGACCTGTTGAGCCATCTAGAACTAATAACACATCGTGTGGCGCATCGCCAATCACTTTCTGCATGACGCGCTTTACTTTAGTTAGCTCGTTCATGAGGTTTATTTTATTGTGTAAACGACCTGCGGTATCTATAATAATAACATCGGCTTCTTGATTTACTCCAGATTCCAACGCATCAAAAGCTACAGATGCAGGATCGGATCCCATGTTTTGTCGAACCATTGGGACATTTACCCGATCTGCCCAAACTTGAAGTTGATCGATCGCAGCTGCTCTAAACGTATCGGCTGCACCAAGAACCACTTTTAAGCCTTTCTTTTTAAACTGGTAAGCTAACTTTCCAATAGTTGTTGTTTTACCAACGCCATTTACACCAACAACCATTAACACATAAGGTGTTTTGGTTCCGTTTGCCTGTTTTGGTAAATTAGGAATGGTGTATTCTGTTTCTTCGCCCGAATTTGTTTCGCTTAACAAAGCTGCGATTTCCTCACGCAGAATTTTGTTTAGCTCGTCGGTCCCCAAGTATTTGTCTTTTGACACGCGTGCTTCAATACGTTCTATAACTTTTAGAGTGGTATTTACACCAACATCACTAGACACTAATACTTCTTCTAGATTATCTAAAACATCATCATCAACTTTAGATTTTCCTGCTACTGCTTTACTTAGTTTACCTAAAAAGCTTGATTTAGATTTTTCTAATCCTTTATCTAAGGTTTCCTTTTTTTCTGAGGAAAATATTTTTTTAAAAAAGCTCATTTTGTTGTTTGTTGTTCGTTTTTGAGTTGTTTAGCTCAAAAAACGGGTTATTTTGGTTTTATTTTATAAATAAGTACACAAGCTGGCTAACGATTAATGCCGATTGCGGACATGCGCGTTAGGGATTGAGGCATTTGTTGGAGCTCTCCCGATTTTTATCGGGAAGCGACTGCCGAAAGCCCGACGACGACCTTAGGAGGCGTAACGCCCAAATACCTATTGTCAATTACCTTACCATATTTTTTTACTGCAATTATGGCAGAAAACACTATGATGCTACCAAATATAAAATAAAAAAGCCGCTTTCGAATTGAAAGCAGCTTATAATATTTTGAAACTATATGTTTTACTTTTTAGCTAAAAAGTCGTTTACTTGATCTGGATTCATGATAGATTCAACAAACATGTAAGACCCTGTTTTTGGAGACTTTACCATTTTTATTGCTTTTGTTAATCTTTTTGAAGATGTTTGTAACGATGCTACTGTTTTCTTTGCCATGACTTATATGGTTTATTGAAATTTGTGAATATCTCTAATTCAATTAATAGAGATTATTTAAAATCTCTTATTATTTAATTTCTTTATGAACTGTCATACGTTTAAGAATTGGATTAAATTTCTTAATCTCCATTCTATCTGGCGTATTCTTTTTGTTTTTTGTTGTAATGTATCTAGAAGTTCCTGGTTGTCCAGACTCTTTATGCTCTGTGCACTCTAAAATTACTTGTATTCTATTTCCTCTCTTTGCCATGTCTTATTACTTTATTAAATACAGCTATTATTTTAAAAATCCTTTAGATTTTGCTTCTTTAATTGCCGCAGTTATACCAATTTTGTTGATAGTTTTTAAAGCAGACGTAGAAACTTTTAAAGTAATCCAGTTGTCTTCTTCTGGAACGTAAAAACGTTTCTTAACTAAATTCGCATGAAATTTGCGTTTAGTTTTGTTCATTGCATGAGACACGTTGTTTCCAACCATGGCCTTCTTTCCTGTAAGTTCACAAACTCTTGACATTCTATATAACTTTAAATTCTTTGTTGCTTAAAATCGAGGTGCAAATATATAAAATCTTTATATTATGACAACTTAAAATTTATCAATTTTTAAAAATTTCTTTTAACAACATTTCTAGGGCTTTATTTACTGCTTTATTTATGACCTTTATTCGAGAGTTACCAAAGTTAAACTCCTGTGAATAAACGCCCGTTTTAGTAGCAATAGCAACAAAAACGGTTCCAACCTCGGCATCAGATTCACCTTTTGTTGGACCTGCATTTCCTGTGGTTGCTACAGCATAATCAGAATGAAATAATTGTTGCACATTTTTTGCCATGGCTTCGGCTACTTGAGAACTCACAACAGAATAAGCATCAATATCTGCTTTTGGAACCTTTAAAATATTAATTTTTGACTCGGTTGCATAGGTTACAATACCACCTTTAAAAAACACCGATGCTCCAGAATGATAAGTAAATCGTTCTGCAACAGCTCCGCCAGTACAACTTTCTGCAATGGCTAAAGTTTTTCCTAATTTGGTAAGTCGTTTAGCGATTACCACCTCAACCGATCCGTCTTCATCTTCCAAACCTGCATATTCCTTTTGTATTAAAGGAATTACCTTATCAATTTGTTCTTGAACTTCTTTTCTTAATAATACTTCATCAAACCCTTTTGATGATAAACGTAAACGCATTTTTCCCAAATTGGGCAAATACGCCAATTTAATGTGTTTTGGCAAAGCATCTTCCCAGGTTTCAATTCTGGCTGCTAAAGCGCTTTCACCAATTCCATAAACTAATAATGTTTTATGAAGAATAAAGGGACAGTTATATTTTTCTTTTAATTGAGGAATAACTTGATGGGCTATCAATGCTTCCATCTCATAAGGTACGCCAGGTAGTGAAATAAAAACTTTATTATTTTTTTCAAGCCACATGCCAGGAGCTGTGCCCAGCCTATTCATTAGCGGTCTTGATTTTGACGGAATTAAAGCTTGATCCCTATTAACCTGAAGTAATTCTGTTCTAACATGTTGTTTCCAAATATTCTCAATATTTTCAAGAACAGATTCGTTTTTTACTAGGGTATCATTAAAATATTCGGCAATGGTTTTTTTGGTAATATCATCTTTTGTTGGTCCTAAACCGCCCGTACAAATTATAATATCTACCCGTTCTTCAGCTTCTTTTAAAGCTTGTAAAATGTGTTGCTTATCGTCTTGAATAGAAGTAATTTGAAAAACAGAAACACCAATTTTATTAAGTTGTTTTGCAATAAACGCAGAATTGGTATCTACAACTTGACCAATGAGAAGTTCGTCACCTATGGTGATAATTTCTGCTAACATTACAATTTAAAATCAGACTTCATTTCAGCACTAGCTCTTTCAACTGCCGAAATAACGGTAGCTAGTTGCTCGCTAACATCCACATCTGTCTGGGTAAACTTTCCCCAATCTTGTACTTCAATAAGCTTATCTAAAACACCCAATTCAAATAAATCGATTGTAGGTTTCATTTTATGAGCTGCCTGATACGCTTCTTGATAATCCTTTGCTTCAACCGCATTTCTTAAACGCTCTGCATCTTCAGGAACTTCCTCTAAAAAAGCTTCCGCCAATGCGGCAATAAAACTCTCATCGTTATCAGCCAATTCTCGCACTCTAAATAATTTGTAATGTAATTCCATTTATTTTACTGTTATTGAAAACATTTCTTTGTTTTCTATAAATCCTATTAATTTATCATTAGCAAAAACTTTGCCAACTCCAGCTGGTGTGCCTGTAAATATAATATCTCCTATCTTTAAAGTAAAATATTTTGACACATATTCTATTAATTCATCAATTTTCCAAAGCATCAGGCTAGTATTTCCATTTTGTACAATTTCTTCGTTCTTTTTTAACGAAAACTCAAAACTATCAATATTTTCAACCACATTTTTATCCATCCATTTGCCAATTACTGCAGCCC
>NZ_JBATHX010000453.1:0-2659 GCF_049667265.1 Algibacter sp.
GACATTGTTCAGGTTTCTGAAATTATTAAGAAAGAAAAAAATGTTTCAGATTTAGTTCAAAATGATATCGATTTAGGAACAAAAAATCTTATTAAAATAACTGGAAATGCAGATGGTTTACAACTTACAGCAGACCAGTTAATAAACACAAGGCATTTTGCAAATACCCTATTCAATATTATGCGTGGTGGTATTTTTGATGATGACTATCAAATAGAAAAAGGTGATTTTGTTAAATATATTTCAAAGGCCAATAAGAAGGTTTTAAAGAATAATGAAGAGACCTTAAATGAGCTTCCAGAAATTTTCAATTTAAATCACATAAAATCTATTGCTGAAAAGAGCGATGATAAAAATTTTAAAAGACTTTGTTTTGAGTATTTACCATTAAAATTTAGTAGAAGACATGGTGACCCAAGTAGACCATGGAACAAGTTTTCTATTAACACTCATAATGAGGTTGATGGTTCTAAAATTTTAGATTACGAAGGAAACTGGCGTGATATTTTCCAAAACTGGGAAGCGCTAGCAATATCGTACCCTGAGTTTATAGAAGGAATGATTCATAAGTTTTTAAACGCGACTACTTTTGAAGGCTACAACCCATATCGTGTAACCAAAGACGGTTTCGATTGGGAAATTATTGAAGAAAACGACCCTTGGTCTTATATAGGATATTGGGGCGACCATCAAATCATCTACCTTTTAAAATTCTTAGAGTTTATTGAAGATTACTATCCGGGTCGATTAGAAAAATTGTTCGACCAAAGTGTTTTTGTTTATGCCAACGTGCCTTACAAAATTAAAAGCTATGCCGATATTTTAAAAAACCCAAAAGACACCATTGATTTCGATCATGAATCAGACCTAAAAATAAACGAAAAGAAACAAGAATTAGGGGCCGATGGAGCTTTGCTTAGAGATGAAAATTTCTTTATTCACAAGGTTAATTTAATTGAAAAACTTTTGGCAACGGTATTGGCTAAAGTGTCTAATTTCATTCCAGAAGGCGGTATTTGGTTAAACACGCAACGTCCCGAATGGAACGATGCCAACAATGCATTGGTTGGTAATGGGGTGTCTATGGTAACATTATGTTATCTGCGACGTTTCTTGAATTTCTTTGAAGGAACAGTTTCAAAAGCAAATACTAAAGAGGTTGAAATTTCAGAAGAATTAAAAACCTTTTTTAATGGGGTTGTTAAAACACTTCAAGCAAATGAAAACATCCTTTCTGGGAAAGTATCAGATAAAGAAAGAAAAACAGTTTTAGATGGACTTGGTAAGGCAGGCAGTAACTACAGAGCCAGTATTTACCAAAACACATTTAGCGGTAATAAATCCGCTATTAATAAATCAGAATTATTACAATTTATTAAAACTACTCAAAAGTTTCTTGAGCACAGTATTAATGCTAATAAGCGTGATGATAATATGTATCATGCATACAACTTAATGACTGTTGAAAATGATTCTGAAGTATCCATTTCATATCTATCAGAAATGCTAGAAGGTCAAGTAGCAGCATTAAGTTCTGGCTACCTCTCTCCTACTCAAGCATTGAGTTTATTGGATGGATTAAAAAATAGCGCATTATTCAGAGACGACCAGTACAGTTACATTTTGTACCCAAATAAAGAGTTGCCACGTTTTGATAAGAAGAACAATATTCCGAACAGCAAAGTTGAGCAATCTAAATTATTGAAACAATTGGTTGCTGATGGTAACAGACAAATTATAGAACAAGATATTAAGGGAAATTATCATTTTAACGGTAATTTTAATAATGCCAATGTTTTAAATGAGGCTTTGAATAATTTAGGTAGTAATTATGAGGCTTTAGTAAAAATTGATACCAATCATATACTTCAAACTTTCGAATCTATTTTCGATCATAAATCCTTTACAGGTAGATCAGGAACATTTTTTGGTTACGAAGGCTTAGGATCAATTTATTGGCACATGGTTTCTAAATTATCGTTAGCGGTTCAAGAAAACTGTTTGCTTGCTATAAACAGTAATGAAGATGAGACTATAATTGGCCGACTATTAGATCACTATTATGAGATTAGCGCGGGTATCGGAGTGCATAAATCACCAGAATTGTATGGTGCTTTCTCAACCGATCCTTATTCGCATACGCCAGCAACAAAAGGAGCCCAACAACCAGGTATGACAGGTCAAGTTAAGGAAGATGTTCTCACTAGATTTGGTGAGTTAGGTGTATTTGTTGAAGCAGGAAAAATTGTTTTTAACCCAAGGTTATTACAGTCAAAAGAGTTTTTAACATCACCTGCAACCTTCCGTTTTACAAACGTGAAAAAAGAAGATCAAGAAATTCTTATTGAAGCAAATTCACTTGCATTCACATATTGTAAAGTGCCTGTTATATACAAGCTTTCAAAGGAAACAGGAATTAAAGTGGTTTATAACAACGGAAAAATAAACGAATCAAAAGGAATGAGTCTTGATTTACAAACCTCACAATCTTTATTTCAAAGAAAAGGAGAGGTTAATCACATTATTGTTTCTATAAACAAATAAAAGCCTAAACCATGTTTAAGCTCACTAAATATATATCAATTTCAATACTATTAATGATGTTAGGATGTAATGAAAACCCGAAAGCAGAAAAGCAATTAACAGCTTCCGATATTTT
>NZ_JBATHX010000454.1:0-7282 GCF_049667265.1 Algibacter sp.
ACCACGGATATTGGAAATATTAACTTAGGAACACCTACGGTTGAGGATAACTGTACAACAACCACTATTACGAACGATGCACCAGATACATTTCCTCTTGGAGATACGATTGTAACATGGACCGTAACAGATGGTTCTAACAACTCAGTAACTTGTGAGCAAACAGTCACGGTGATTGATAATATCGAACCGTCATTTGTAACCTGTGCTGCGCCAGTATCTGTTAATGTGGATGCTAACGGATGTACCACGGATATTGGAAATATTAACTTAGGAACACCTACGGTTGAGGATAACTGTACAACAACTACTATTACTAACGATGCACCGGATACCTTTCCTCTTGGAGAAACAATCGTAACATGGACCGTAACAGATGGTTCAAACAACTCAGTAACTTGTGAGCAAACAGTCACGGTGATTGATAATATAGACCCTGTTTTTGTTGAAACACTACCAGTAGATGAAACCTATGAATGTGATAGCGTTCCAGATGCTGTAACATTAACTGCTACAGACCCTTGTGGTGATGTTAATATCGTTTTTACTGAAACAAGAACCGACGGTACTTGTTCATCAAATTACTCTTTAGAGCGTAAATGGATAGCTACTGATCAAAATGGATTAACTACCACGCATATTCAAATTATAACTGTTCAAGATACTAAGGCACCAGAACCAAACGTAACAATTGAATCATCTATAACGGTAAATTGTGAGGATATTCCTGAAGTACCATCTATAGAGTTTATTGATAATTGTTCAAGTGAAGTAAATGTTGTTTTTGGAGAAACTAGTTCATTTGATAATAATGCCCCGTCTGATTATAGAATTACTAGAACTTGGACTGTAAGCGACGAATGTGATAATAGTCAAACTTTCATTCAAGTAATTTCGGTTACACTAAACGATTTCGTTACTACCGTAAGTGAAAGAGCTTGTACAGATGACGGTGCCATAGATTTAGACAACTATTTGCCAAGTGGAAAATCTGGCGGTAATTGGGTTATTGTAGAAGGGACTGCAATATTAGATGAAAGTATTTTTGACCCTGAAATTGTGGCGTTAGGAACTTATAAATTCAGTTATACAATAGCCGAGAATGGTTGTTTAAGCACTACCAATGTAACTTTAGAAATACATGATGATTGTATCGTTTTACCTTGTGGAAGAGAAGACGTTATCATTTCAAAAGTAATTACTCCTAATGGTGATATGTATAATGAATTCTTTACAATTACAGGTGTGGAGACTTGTGGTTTCGTTATAGAATTACAAATATTCAACAGATGGGGAGCAAAAATTTACGACAATTTTAATTACCAAAATAACTGGAACGGATTTACATCTAATGGATCAGTTGGAAAAGCAGAAAAAGTCCCTAATGGAACTTATTTCTATATTATAAATTTAAAAAATAGTGGATTAGAACCTTTCGCTAAAGCTTTTTACGTGGGTACTAAATAAATCTAAAAAACTATGAAGTCAATAAAATATAACATTATCATTTTTGTACTTGCCAATTGTTGGATGGGTTTTGCACAACAATTACCACAATTTACGCAGTATATGTATAATACCATCTCCATTAATCCGGCCTATGCAGGAAGTAGAGAAACATTGAGTGTAGTTGGTTTACACAGAAGCCAATGGCTTGGGTTAGATGGTGGGCCAACAACCCAAACTATTTCTGTACATAGCCCGCTAAGAAATGATCGTGTTGGTATTGGGGTGTCTTTTATAAATGATAAATTAGGATATGAAAATTTCACATACTTTTATGGAGATTTTTCATATACAATTCCTATAGGTGCAAAAACTAAATTAGCTTTTGGATTGAAAGGTGGTTTTACACAATATAATATTGACCAATCACTTTTAAATGATCCTTCAGTTGAAAATGATCCATTTTTTGATGACGTTTCAAACAGGTTTAGTCCTAATATTGGAATTGGTGCATACTTACATTCTAACCGTTGGTATATTGGACTTTCAACTCCTAGAGTTCTTAATACCGATTACAATAAAGGAAAAAATGGAAGTGTTGATTATGTAGCGTTAGAAAGAGTTAGTTACTATTTTACAGGTGGCTATGTATTTAATTTAAGTGAATCCACAAAATTTAAGCCTGCCGTATTATTAAAAGCAACAAATGGTGCTCCTCTATCGCTCGACTTAACAGGGAATTTCTTGTTTAATGAAACCTTTTGGCTTGGAGCTTCTTATAGAATAAATGAATCGGCTGCAGCTTTAGGTGGATTGGCAGATTTTCAAGTTTCAAAACAACTTCGTATTGGTTATACCTATGAGTATCCAATATCCGAAATTAGAGCATACACAAGTGGTACTCACGAAATATTATTGATGTATGAATTATTTAAAAGTAAACGTATTAAATCACCTAGATACTTCTAAAGAAAGTTAATATGAAAACAAAATTTTTAATATTACTATTAGTTTTTGTCGTTGGAATAACCTTTGCACAAAAAAAATTAGCTGATAAATTCTATAGTAATTATGGCTATGTAAAGGCTAGTGAATTATACGAAAACGCATTTAAGGACGGCGATAAAAGCGAGGAAGTTTTAACCCGTTTGGGCGATTGTTATTACAATAATTCTAACTCTGAAAAAGCAGCATTCTGGTATGGAAAAGCCACGGATAAATATAAAATTGATTCTGAGCATTTATATAAATATATCCAATCTTTAAAAAGTTTAGGAAAATATACCGAAGCAGATGTTTGGACTAAAAAATTTCTAGAAATTCAGAATAGCGATAGTAGGTTTAAAGATTATAGTTCTGACAATTTAGTTAAATATGAAGAACTTAACTCTGAAAACGAAGACTTGGCTATTACTATTGAAAATTTACCAATTAACTCTAAATTTTCCGATTTTGGGGCATTAGTTAAAAATAATGAATTATACTTTGCTTCAACGAGAGGTATTGATGATTCCAAGGAATATGGTTGGAATAACGAACCTTTCTTAGATTTATACCAGGTTTCTGTAAAAGAAAACGAATTAAAATTAGATTTTGGACCATCCGATTTAATAAAAGCTTCAAAAGTCAATTCAGATTATCATGAGGCCACCGTAGCTATCACAAATGATGGTAAAACCATGTATTTTACTAGGGATAATGTTAACAGAAAAAACAAGCTTGATTTCGACAAAAAAGGAACAACACACTTAAAAATATATAAAGCAACACTTCTCGACGGAAGCTGGGAAAATATTAAAGAGTTATCAATTAATGATGATATATTCTCAACGGGGCATCCTGCTTTAAGTCCTGATAATAAAAAATTATACTTTGTTTCTGACAGAGATGGTGGATTAGGGCAAACTGACATTTATGAAGTAAATATTTTAGATAACGACAAGTTTAGCAACCCTATAAACTTAGGGCCAAAAATAAATACGGAAGGTAGAGAAATGTTTCCTTTTGTCAGTAAAGATAGTACCTTCTATTATTCATCTGACGGACGATTAAATCTTGGCTTATTAGATATTTTTAAATCTAATTTCATAAAAGATACAATTGCTGAACCTAAAAACCTAGGAGCACCTTACAATAGTGGTTACGATGATTTTGCTTTTTTTATAGATCCAACAAATACTAACAAAAGAAGCTTTTTATCTTCTAATAGACCAGGCGGAAAAGGAAACGACGATATTTATACTGCTTATTCTAAAATCTGCGTGCAAACAATTAAGGGAATCATTAGAGATAAAAAAGGAGATTTACCTTTAAGCAATGTTCATGTTAAACTTATTGATGCAACAGGAAAAATTATAGAAGAAATTGTTACTACCGAAAATGGCTCCTACGAATTCGGTGTGAAATGTGAAAAAGAGTATACTGTTTTTGCTAAATTAATTGCTTATACTGAAGATCGCGTAAAGGTTAATACAGATGACATTAACGGAACTGTAATTGAAAAGGACATATATTTAGAATCCCTTATCCAAGGAAATCAAATTGTGATTAAACCTATTTATTTTGATTTTAATAAATGGGATATTAGAACTGATGCTCAATATGAATTAGAAAATATTGTAGATGTACTTAGGATTCACCCAACAATGGTAATTAAAATTGAAGCACATACGGATAGTCGTGGTAAAGATGAATACAATATGAGATTATCTGATAAAAGAGCAAAATCAACCCGAGATTATATATTTTCTAGAGGAATTGCTGAAAATCGAATTGAAAGCGCTATTGGCTATGGTGAAAGTCAGCTTTTGAATAAATGTTCAAATGGAGTAAGATGTACTGAAGCAGAACATCAAAGTAACCGTAGATCTTATTTTTATATTTTAAAAAAATAAAAATATTAGCTTAACAACTAATTATTAAGCATTTAGGATTGAGAAACCATTTAAAACATCGATAAAATGCATTTTATTGCGATAAAATGCTTATTTTAGCCATTAAACGAATTTATAAGTGATTTAGCATTTATATTTGAACAAATAAGAACATATATGTTTTTTTGTATTACCTACTTTAAATTTAAAATTATGACCCCGAATCTAATTTCAAAAATAAAAAAAGCATTATTAAATAATAATGCACTTCCCTCGCATTTTTTCCTTAAAACAAATTACTATTATTCTTTAATTCATACAACCTTTAATTAGGCAATATTTCTATAAATTAAAACAGTTATATTAAAAAAGGATAAAAAACATTACAAAAATTATGAAAAATAACTCGACTCTTATATTCTTCTTCTTTTTAATTACATGCTCTTTTTCTTTAATAACTCAGGCTCAAGAAGATAAATCAAATGATGATTTTATATTAAAAGTTATCAAATATAGTCATGAAGAAAATTCTAATATACCTCACTTTCACCTTTTATCAATTACAAATAATTCGAATAGAGAGTTAACCTTTGATTTATTATCCTCTGTTGATGATTCAAATGATAGTAATAATAAAAACAATCAAAATCTAATTATAGAAATCTTGAGTGAAGATTTACTTAGAAATATAAATTCTATTACGGTATCCTCTAAAGAATCACTCAAATTTACTGTTAAAATAACGAAGCATGCTAAAGCAAGATTAGGCTCAATGAATATTTGCAAAATAATGGCTCAATTAATCAATAGCAATAATAAAAAATCAGTTAAAATAAACTCTTATATTCCAAATCCTAATTTTTCAGGACATTAAGAAAAAAAAGTGCTTTTTACAATAATTATTTAACCAATAAGAATATGAAGACCTTTACCAAATCCTTGAAATGCCATAAATTAATATTGGTTATATTTCTTATAATAGGTACCTATTCACATGCCCAACAACCTTTTTCAACACGTTATAGTGAAGATATAAACGGTGACGTCACTATCATCGCAAATAATATGGTTTCTGTTGATGCAACTGCCCCTTATAATGGTGAACTTGATAATCAATCACCGGCATTAGGTAATCTTGTGTATGTAGATATCGATTCAGATCCTGACACGTTCAATTCCAGTAGCGCAAATTTGGTTAATCCTGCTCCCACCGCTAATTGTTTGGTAATTAAGAAAGTTTTCTTGTATTGGGCAGCATCAGACCAAGAACCAGACCTGAACGACCCTAATTCTGAAAATCGACCTGAATGGGATTTTGATGATATTAAGCTTATGTTACCAGGGGAAACTGATTATACAAAATATGATGCCGATGAAATAATTTTTAGAGGACGAGATACTCATTTTAGTAATGACCCATATGTTTGTGTTAAAGATATAACTACTGAAGTAAATGCTGTAACAGATCCTTATGGAACATATCAAGTAGCCAATGTAGAGGGTAAAATAGGACAATTAGAAGAACATGATGATGATTCACCAGGTCCTACTGGTGTCTCAGGCGGGTGGCAAATTGTCTTTGTTTATGAAAGTCCAGATTTACAGGCAAAAAACATAAATATTCGTGACGGTTATGCACATATTCGTTATTTAAACCCTCCCGTTGATATACCTTTCACTGGTTTTGAAACCTTACCAGCAGGAGATGTAAATGCAAAAATTGTAATAGGAACTTTAGAAGGAGATAGAAGATTAACTAATCAATTTCAAATTCAAAATACCCTAGGAGTATACACACCAATATCTGTTGGTACTGTGAGACCTAGTGGTAATTTTTTCAATAGTAGAATAACGGTCGGCACCTCCGATTTTACAGATAGAGATCCATCTAGTTTAAATACGTTAGGTTTTGATGCCGCTGTTTTTGATTTAGACAACCCAAGCAATACGATTATAGGAAATAGCCAAAATTTAGCGAATTTTAGAATCACTACTGACCAAGACACCTATGGACTGTTTTTAATTGGATTAGCAATAGACATCTGGAAACCAAACCTTGGTCCAATTCAAGTTGTAACCAACGCAAATAGTGTTCCACAAGCACCAGGTTCCCCAATCGTTGCGAGTTTTGATGTTGAGAATAAAGGTAATGATGATGCTCAAAATGTTAAGATATTTTCAGCACTTCCACCTCAATTGACTTTGCAAGAACCGATATTAGGTTTACCTGCTGGAGTGACATACACATATACATACAATACAGTATCAGAATTATGGGAGTTAGAGTTTACCGTTGAAGATAGTTACGTAGAGGCTGGAGACCCTGCCATTGAAGACGTCGAATTTAATCTTATTATTCAGGACGAATGTTATTTTTTAAAAGAAGACTGTACGCTATCTTTCGGGTTGGAATTTACAGCCACATATAATGGCGTTATAAATACAGAAACGCAAACAACTAAAAGTTCTTCTAGTATAGATGCTTGTGGTGTGGGTTCTGAAACACCAACTATTATAAATGTGATTCAGCCAACCATATCCTGGGATACCGAACCAGGGGCATTGGATACTACGCTTGAATGTGATGACTCAGATGGATTAACTACTGCACAAGGATTAACGCCTGTAGCTTTAACGCCGTTAGGTAATAATTGTAACTTAATTCCAGTAAAAACTTCTGGGGATTTTGTACCTGATGCTAGTTGTCCAAACGCTGGTACATTTACAAATACTTGGACTTTTACTGATGCTTGTGGAGTAACTATTGCTGATTATACCCAGACTATTACACTTACTGATACAGTCGATCCAGTATTAGCAAACATCCCAGCAGCTATAACAATAAGTTGTGAAGATACGGTACCTGGTGACTCAGGAACTGTAACAGCTACTGATAGTTGTAGTGGAGATATTACAGCTAGCATTCAATTTACTGCAGGCACTTTAGTGGAAGACCCTACTTG
>NZ_JBATHX010000455.1:0-12014 GCF_049667265.1 Algibacter sp.
GTGGCATTGCGTAACGAGGTTTTAACAAAGCTGTTTAGCCCAACAAAAGGCGCTGGTTTCACTTTAACACGTACGCACATTAACAGCAGCGATTATTCAAATAATCATTATACCTATGTTGATTCAGGCGACGAAGATCTTTCTACCTTTAGTATTAATCAAGATATAAGAGGTTTTACTGGTGATGAAAACGATCAAGTACGAGGTGTGGAACTTATAGAGCCGAGTTATGATTTGATCCCGATGATTAAAGAAGCAGCGAGTATTCCAGGAGCCAACTTCAACATTATTGCGTCGCCTTGGAGTCCGCCTTCATGGATGAAAACAGGTGAAACTTCTGAGATGACTAACGGCACCTTACAACCTAAGTATTATGGTGTTTGGGCAAAATACATATCGATGTATGTAAGTGCGTATAAAGCGCAAGGCATAAACTTATGGGGATTAACACCGCAAAACGAACCTTTACATTATCATGATGCGCGTTGGGATAGTAATGGCTTTACTGCTGAACAAGGGCGTGACTTTTTACGAGATCACTTAGGGCCACAACTTGTTGAAGATGGGCATTTGAAACTTGATGATTTAGATGCTGGGTTGCGCGTACTAATTTACGACCATAATAAATCGACTATGAATGATTATGTCGCTGCTACATACGAAGATCCAGAAGCTTCTAAATACGCCTGGGGAACTGCTTTTCATTGGTATGCAAATTCAGAACTTGACGAAAACAATTGGTATGCAAAAGAACTTGATAAACTACAAAAAACCTGGCCTAATAAAGGCATAATTCATTCTGAATCGAGTATTGATATTGATGCCAAAGACCCAGTTGGACAGTATTGGAGAAAGAGTACCGATTACGCTGGCACTTTTGTACCTTTTGATACTTATGCATACGATATTATTACCGACTTAAATCATGGCACCCAAGGCTATGTTGAATGGTGTATGATTTTGAGTAATGAAGGCCAACCAAACCCTTACGATAACTTTAATAGCGCACCAGTACTTATTAATCCAGTTACAGACGAAGTTATTTACACACCACTTTATTATTTACTAAGCCACTTTAGTAAGTTTATACGTCCTGATGCTCACAGAATTGGGTTAGTTGGAGATAATGTAGAAGGGGTTACTTATACAGCTGCAAAAAACCTTGATGGGTCTATGGCTATAGTTATTTTTAATAGAAATGAAAATCCTTATAACCTTTCGATTGAATTAGAAGACGAATTTTATACGATGCAAATTGCTCCTAGAGCTATGCAAACTATTTATTTACAAAGTAAGCAATAACAAATTTTAGAGGTGTTATTAGCACTAAAAAACATTAATTTGGCTAAGGTTAGCATCCATTAAAATTTAAACAATTTAAAACCAAACATGATAATAGACGTACATACACATATTAACAACTACCACGAAGACAGAGTAGTTTCGCTTGAAGCATGCCTTGACAAACTAACAGAAACCATGTTAGCAAACAAGGTTGATTACTCTTTAGTTTTGTCGTCTTATAAGGTTAATGAGCATCGACCAAGTACTAAACAGGTTGTTGAAGCTATTAAAGGGCGTAAAAATTTAGGCGTTGTGGCTGGCGTTAGCTATTTAAATTACAACCATAGAGACGTACGGGAAATAAGTGAATACCTGGAACAGGGACTTATTAAAGGGTTGAAATTTTATCCAGGATACGAGCCTTTTTACCCAAACGATATTAGGTTGAAACTTATGTATGAAATGGCTATTGAGTATGATGTGCCAGTCATGTTTCACTCTGGGGATACCTATGCACCAACGGGTAAAGTTAAATACTCTCATCCTTTACATATTGACGATTTAGCGGTTGATTATCCAGATTTAAAAATAGTGATTTGCCATGTTGGAAACCCTTGGATTAAAGATTGTATGGAAGTTGTTTATAAAAACAAAAATGTTTATGCTGATATTTCTGGTTTAGTTTTAGGTGATTTTACAGATAAGTTTGAGCGCTATATGAAAAAAGAAATTGAAGAAATGATTACTTATGCTGGCGACCCAAGGTATTTGTTATATGGCACGGATTGGCCAATTTCAAACATGGGATCGTATTTAAAGTTTATGAATCAGTTAGATTTAGCCGATGAAAAAAAGGAACTCATTTTATGGAAAAATGCTGCGGAACTTTTTAATATTGATGTGAATGAACTTTAAGGGTAAGGCTTAAAGTAAACTTCTTACTGGAATTAGTGGCGCCACATATTGCTAAATATAAAACCTATTAAAACATCATTCTGAGTTTAAAATATTAAGCTAGCAAACCAGCCCGCGTTAGGGATTGAAGTGGAAAGCCCACAGCGACGATAGGAGTGAGGACTTGTAGCGCAAAGCCCGACCCTTGGGTAACGCCCAAATTTTTCGTTTTATTTAGATTTTAGTTTCTGTTTGTTGTAATTTTGCGGCAGTAAATCGCCTTATCGCTTCTCGTTTAATCGGGAGGAGGAAAGTCCGAACACCGTAGTGCAACATAGTGGCTAATAACCACCAGCCGTGAGGTTAGGAAAAGTGCAACAGAAAGTATGTACAGGTAATGCTGTAGTGAAACCAGGTAAACTCTATGTGGTGCAATGTCATGTAAACCAACGTTTGAGGGCGGCACGCTCGATAGTTGGAGGGTAGGCAGCTTAAGTGTATTGGTAACAATGCATTTAGATAAATGATAAGGGCACATGCTTTTAAGTATGTGTACAGAATTCGGCTTATAGATTTACTCAAGCATTAAAAAACCCTTCTTTATTAGTTTAAAGAAGGGTTTTTGGTTAAAAAGGGTTGGTTGAAGGGAACTCTGGTAGATTACTTTATTTATTCTTTTGGTTTATAGGATAAATCTGGACGCATTTCGCCACTAAATTCTTCCGTTTTACTTGTATAGTCCATGACTTTACTAAATACTGCCCATCGTTCGTCAAAAGAACCTAAAAGTTCCTGATTTGCTTTTGATTTTTTGGCAGAGTCTATTTCATCCTTCGCAGAAACAGACACCATATAATAGTTTTTCATTTGCCCAAAGCCGTTTCTGTAAACACGATAATATTCAGTTGAGCCTTTAGCTTTAAAGTATTCCTTTACAGCCAGCATGCCTTCTCGCATTTTTTTTGCATTTTTTGGGGTATAGTACATGTAATACCATTTACGATAGTTTTCATCTGCTGGAGCCTCTGTTTTGTTTTCTGGCATGTAGGATAGCTCACTATCTCTAATAACAATATAGTCGCCATGTGAGCTATAGCATTGGTCGAAACGATTAAACATTTCTCCAAATTTATCGCCCATAGTTTTGGCCATTTCTTCGAAAGGACGTTCGTCTAATTCTGCCATGTTTTTTATAGGAGTAATATAGAAATATTGAAAATCGTTGGTCATAGCTGTAGACCAACTGGTTTGTACATTATGCTGGATGCTAGCTTCGTGAAACTCTTTAGCTATTTTTTCATATTCCATAAATTTTGATGGTTTTACATTATCCTGATGGATTATAAAGGCTTGCTGAGCATTTGTTATGGTAAAACTGAAGCATAAAAGCAATGTGATTAAAAGTGTTGATTTAAGTGTTTTCATAATATAAAATTTTGGTTGGTTTATTCTGATTCTGTTTGCATACTGTTTTGAGCAGCGATATCTTGTAGGTTGGCAATAACTTCTGATGGATCCCAATAGCCATATTCTTCAACTATTTTGCCATCAACAAATCGAGATGTCAAATGGATATGAATAGTAACATCTTTACCGTTGCCTTTTAGCGTTCCTTTCCAATCGCCCCAAAAGTTCACCCAAGTATGGCCTTTATCGTCAACTACCATTTCATATTCTTGACCATCATCTAAAAAACCTCGGCTAGAATAATTGGCATCATTCTGTTGGTGGTAATTCGGAATCTCTTTAGAGTCCATTAAATCACTATTAAATCGTGTTTTTGAAGTATCGGCATAATGACTTTGTGCTGATGCATAATCTTTGCTGTTATAAGCCTCAATCATAGATTTAACAGTATCAATCTCTTTGGAGTTTTGAGTGTAGCGTTGTTTTTGATTACAGTTAAAAAAAAGTCCGCTAATAAGTAGAAGTAAAATCAGTTTTTTCATGTTGTTTATGGTTTAAAAGGTTTGTATTAAAAATTAACCATAAACGATATCAAAAAAAATGGGCACATTTTATTTGACAGGTAAAAACAAGAATAGAGCCGGGGATGGCTCTTAAGGAGATTTCTAAAGTACTGAAAAAATATGAGTTATAAAAATAAATTTAGATTATAACTTTTCAAAAAAGCTAAAAACATTGCCGCCGTAACTTTTAGAATAGGAGTAATATTCTAATTCTGAAAGGTTGGTGTGTTTTGAATGTTCTACAATTAGCATCCCGTTTTCAAGTAATAGATTATTCTGAAAAATAAGCTCTGGAATTTTTGCAAATTGAGCATCTTCAAAACTGTATGGTGGATCGGCAAAAATAATATTGGCTTGTAAAGTGGCTTTCTCTAAAAACTTAAACACATCGCTTTTAATAGTCTGAATAGGCATTTTAAAAGCTTCAGCTGTTTGGTTTATAAATTTGATACATCCAAAATCTTGGTCTACACAAGTAATGTTTTCGGTGCCTCTAGAAGCGAATTCATAACTAATGTTTCCTGTGCCTGCAAATAAATCTAATACAGCAATGTCATCAAAATAATAATTGTTATTAATGATATTAAATAAAGATTCCTTCGCCATATCTGTAGTAGGGCGAACAGGTAAATTTTTAGGTGCAACTATTTTTCTGCTTTTGTATAAACCTGATATAATCCGCATTAAAAACTTTTTAGTAAAGTGAAATTAGAATATTCTGACTTTGGATTGTTTGTGTAATTAAAGCTATCTTTTCTGTTACCAAAGCTTATGTTTCTAATATATTTATAAGTGATGCTGTATAAATCGTCATTTTTAGAAATGGCTCCTAAAAAGATTAAATTAAGTGTTTCAGGATTCAGATTTAACTGCTCGGCAGTAAACAAAATGTAATAAATAAAATCTTCTTTGGAATGGTATGAAAAGGTATTACAAAGTATTAATTCACTTTTTTCAAATACTAAAATTTCAAAATGATTGGAATTTACATGAATGTAAATGTTACTGGTATTAGAATTTTTTTCTTGTTCCAATAAGGTTTCAATCAAAATAGTGGATACATGCTTATAAATAAAGGATCCAAATTTGTCGTAAATAAAATTATTAATGTTTGTATATGGTACATAAACATTAACACTTTTGTTTTCTTCAATAGTATCGAAAGCAATAAAATCAGACTTTAAAATTTTTGAATTAAACTTTAAATAGTCTGCTAAATTGTTTTCATTAAACAATGATTTTGGAACTAATGTCGCCAAATCATTATCATGAATAATATTAATGTTGGCAAAATTGCTTTTTAAAGCTTGTTCTTTTAAAAACACCAATTTTAACTCATCTAAAACTTCAAACGGATTTAGTTTTTTGTCAAACTGCACAGCCTTTAAAAACTCAATAGTATTTGAGTTTCTATTTAGTGTAGAAAAAGAAAGTCCACTCAAACTTATTTGAATGGACAATTCTAGATTAGTTAGCTTGTTACTAGTATTATTCGTTATCGCCATAAGTTTTTGGCCAGTTTCCACCAGTTTTAACTTCGTCCATTGAACCTACTTTTAAAGCATCTCCATTTACACCGTCAACAGATATAACTTGATTTTCTTGAATTAATAGATCTTTACTTTGGTCGTATAAAAGTACAGCCTTTTTTACCGTAGCTTCAAAAACTGGAATTTTAATATTGTTTTGCTCAATAAATCCAGCTTTCATTTCAAATTTAGCACCAGCCTCAGCACCAGGAACATTCATCATCGTTTTATAACGCGTTGAGGTTTTAAATAATGAATCTTTTACAGAAACAGTACCTAGCGTATCAATAATTATAATTTCTTTTGTCGTATCAACACCATATCTTTTTGTCATTACTTCATCAATGATACTTGAATCTCTTCGTTGTGTTAACGTGTATTCAGCAGTATCAATAAATTTAATTAAGCCATCAAAATCATTAGAAAACTTCCCAGTAACTTGTCTGTGAGCTAATTGAGCGTCTCTAATATCCTTTAAACTTTCAATTACTAAAGCATAACGTTTATTTTTAACTTTATTAAATTGAATAGGTTCATATATTGAAATATAAGTTTGATAACCTAAAAACCCAATTAACAACCAAAGTGCGATAGTCAAAACAGGTTTAAATTTAGAAGGGATAAATTTGTCAACTAACTTAACCAAGCCAATTGTAACTAAAATTACTGCTAATGCAATTAGGAAAAATGTCATAGTGTATATTTATTAATAATTTGTTAATGGTTTTAGCAAATCTACAATTTTTTTTTATTCGTTAAAACGAAAGCGCATAAAAATCATTTCTATATTTGAATAAATTTTAAATAGCACCTCATTTAAATGACATCATCCGAATTTTATTCAATAATAAAACAACAATTTCCTTTTGAACCAACGGTGAAACAAAATATTGTTTTACAACAATTGGCGGTGTTTATTTTTGATAAAAACCCGAATGCCTTATATGTGCTAAAAGGCTATGCCGGTACTGGAAAAACAACCATTGTTGGTGCTATTGTAAGTAACCTTTGGAAGGCAAAAAAAAGTGCTGTATTAATGGCGCCAACAGGACGAGCTGCTAAGGTAATTTCCAATTATTCAAACAAGGAAGCATTCACCATTCACAAAAAAATATATTTTCCAAAAAAAGAAAAAAGTGGTGGTGTTAAGTTTGTTTTACAACCAAATAAACATAAAAACACCATTTTTATAGTTGATGAAGCGTCTATGATTCCTGATGCTCCAGGAGATTCAAAACTTTTTGAAAACGGCTCCTTGCTTGACGATTTAATGAAATATGTTTATTCTGGTCATAACTGTAAATTACTTTTAATTGGCGATACCGCCCAGTTACCACCAGTAAAATTGGATATTAGTCCGGCACTTGACGAGCGCACATTAGCCTTAAACTATGATAAAGAAGTTACCAGAATGGAACTTGATGAAGTAGTCAGGCAAGAGCAAGATTCTGGAATTTTGGCAAATGCCACTATTTTAAGAGCCACCATATCAAGTTCATTTTTTGACGCATTTAAGTTTGATTTGGATGGCTATACAGATATTATTAGGCTTGTGGATGGCTATGAAATTATGGACGCCATAAATGATGCTTATAGCGAACTAGGCAAGGAGGAAACCGCCATAATTGTACGCAGCAACAAACGCGCAAATTTATATAATCAACAAATAAGAAACAGAATTCTATTTAATGAGCACGAACTTACGGCTGGCGATTTTTTAATGGTCGTTAAGAATAATTACTTTTGGGTAAAGCCCACAAGCGACGCCGGTTTTATAGCAAACGGCGATATTATTGAGGTTCTAGAAATATTTAGTATTCAAGAAATATATGGTTTTCGTTTTGCTGAAGTTAAAGTACGCATGGTAGATTACCCTAAAATGATACCTTTTGAAACCGTTTTAATGCTTGATACCATCGATGCCGAAACACCATCATTACCTTACGAAGAATCCAATAGGCTGTATCAAGAAGTCATGAAAGATTATGAAGATGAAACCAGCAAGTACAAAAAGTTTTTAAAAGTAAAAGCTAATAAACATTTTAACGCCCTACAGGTAAAATTCTCCTACGCCATAACCTGTCACAAATCGCAAGGTGGCCAATGGGATACCGTTTTTGTAGAGCAACCCTATTTACCAAATGGCATCGATAAAGACTATTTACGCTGGTTATATACAGCCGTAACTCGGGCCAAAGAAAAACTATTTCTTATAGGTTTTAAAGATGATTTTTTTGGGGAACCATAAAAAAACTCAATTTAAATTTATTTGTTTGGGCGCATCCCAAAAGGGTCGGGCTATCCATTACAAGTCCTCGCTCCCAAAAGGTCGCTGTGGGCTATCCATTTCTATCCCTTGCGCAGTCATCCGCAAATTGAATTCCTAATTAAAAGATAATTACTATCTATTCGCCGTGTTTTTCCTGCATGCAAAACCATTTGCCACATTTTTTTCACGCAAACCATTCGTGTCAAATCGTGAAATTCGTGTCATAATTACAAGTATATTTATTAGATTAGATTTTACGTAACTTTGAATAATTAACAACAAAAACAAAAATCCCCTTTGGGAAATTAGGGTCTTATGACATTCGAAACAATTATTAGTATTTGCCTCGGCATTGGTTTATCAGCATCCGTTGGGTTTAGAGTTTTTCTGCCATTATTTGCATTAAGTTTAGCCTCTTATTTCGATGTTTGGCAGCTAAACGAATCTTGGCAATGGATAAGTAATACAACTGCATTAATTACCTTGGGAGCAGCAACTTTAGTCGAAATTTTCGCCTATTTTATTCCGTATATTGATAATTTATTAGACGGTATAGCCGTGCCACTTGCTGCCCTTGCCGGAACAGCCATAATGCTATCAACATTGGCCGATTTAAGTCCCGTAATCACTTGGTCATTAGCCATTATTGCTGGTGGAGGAACAGCAGCAGCCGTTGCAGGAACTTCAAGTGCTACACGCTTGGCATCAACAGTTTCAACGGGTGGGATTGCAAATCCAATTGTATCTACTATTGAAACTGGTACGTCAATTGTTATGTCTATTATTTCCATTTTTATTCCAGCCTTAGCCATAATTTTAGTAATTATTCTATTTTTTATAATTTTCAAATTATATAAGAAGTTTAAAACTTCAAAAACATAAAACCTATATTATTTATGTATTTTTGAAATGCTAATTGCAGAGAATAATTCTAATTCATAAAGTAACCTTAATAGATGAAAATAATTTCAATGATTCCCGCTAGATATGCAGCATCACGTTTCCCCGGAAAACTGATGCAAGATCTTGATGGTAAAACGGTCATTTTAAGAACCTATGAAGCTACCGTTGCTACAAAACTATTTGACGATGTTTTTGTGGTTACTGATAGTGATATTATTTTCCAAGAAATTATAAATAATGGAGGCAAAGCCATTATGAGTAAAAAGGAGCATGAATGTGGAAGCGACAGAATTGCAGAAGCCGTCGAGCATCTCGATATTGATGTGGTTATAAATGTGCAGGGCGATGAACCATTTACAGACAAGGAATCGTTAGCTAAACTCATTGAGGTTTTCAAAAACGACCCGAATAAAGAAGTCGATTTAGCATCTTTAATGGTTCATATAACGGATCAGGATGAAATTAATAATCCCAATACGGTAAAAGTTGTTATTGACCAATCAGATTTTGCGCTTTATTTCTCCCGAAGTCCCATCCCATATCCAAGAGAC
Source organism: Algibacter sp. (assembly GCF_049667265.1). Lineage (GTDB taxonomy): Bacteria > Bacteroidota > Bacteroidia > Flavobacteriales > Flavobacteriaceae > Algibacter_B. The sequence continues at coordinate 9,401 of NZ_JBATHX010000455.1, forward strand.
AAAAGTGTAAAAGTTAAATATTATAAACATAAAGGTATTTATGCCTTTAGAAAACAGGCTATTCTAGATTTTTATAAGTTACCAATGCAAGTATTGGAAGCTTCAGAGAAACTAGAGCAATTGCGCTATTTAGAATATGGCAAACGCATAAAAATGGTTGAAACCGATGTGGAAGGCGTTGAAATTGATACTCCTGAAGATTTAGAGCGCGCAAACAAGCTATGGAAGTAAACTACCAAAACATAAAGGTAATTGGCTTTGATGCTGATGATACGCTTTGGGTAAATGAAACCTATTTTAGAGAAGCTGAAATTGAGTTTTGCAAATTATTATCGCAATACGAAACACCAAATAAAATTGACCAAGAACTTTTCAGAATGGAAATTGATAATCTTCCTCTTTATGGCTATGGTGTAAAAGCTTTTACCCTATCCATGGTAGAATCTGCATTAGAAATTTCGAATTACAATATTTCAACAAAAACCATTGAAGCCATATTGAATATTGGTAAGGATATGCTAAATAAACCTGTTGAATTATTGGATGGGGTAGAAACTGTTTTAAAATCATTATCAACCAAATACAAGCTCATATTAGCCACAAAAGGTGATTTATTAGATCAAGAACGAAAATTAGAAAAATCTGGGTTAACTAAATATTTTCATCATATTGAAGTACTAAGTGATAAAAAAGAAGCTAATTATTCAAATTTGTTAAACCATTTAGATATTAATCCTTCCGAGTTTTTAATGATCGGAAACTCGCTAAAATCAGATATTTTGCCCTTAGTAAATATTAAAGCAAACGCCATTCATGTACCTTTTCATACTACTTGGGCGCACGAAGAAGTTAGCGATGAGGAAAAAAACGGAAAAGCTTATAAAACTATTCATAGCTTAACAGAGGTATTAAAATTTCTAAAATAATTTGAAACAAATTGATTTAAATACCTGGAAAAGGAAACAACATTTTGAGCATTTCAAATCTTTAAAAGATCCCAGTTTTGGAGTTACTATTCCTATAAATGTTACTAAAGCTTATAAATTTTCAAAAGAAAATGATATTAGTTTTTTTGGGAAATATTTACATGCTTGTATGAAAGCAATCAATAGTGTAGACAATTTGAAATATAGAATTATTAACGATTCCGTAGTGGAATATGATGTGATTCATGCATCGGCAACCCTAATGCGTCCTGATAAAACTTTTGGGTTTTCATTTATTGATTATGATCAAAATTTAGAACTATTTATTGAAAATGTTAAAGCAGAAAAAAAACGAATTTGCAATTCATCTGAATTATTTCCACCAAAAAATGATTTAAATTGTATTTATTGTTCTGCCTTGCCTTGGTTAAATTTTTCGGGACATAAGGAGCCTATTTCAGGAAATTCAGACTCCATTCCTAGATTAGCATTTGGTAAAGCAACGCAACAGGGCAATGAATTAATTATGAATGTGGCTATAAATGTTAATCACGGTTTAGTGGATGGTTACCATGTAGGTGTTTTTGTAGAAAATTTTCAGCATAATTTAAATGAATAAAATTTAATTAATGGTATTTTTACCTTTTCTAAATGAAAATAAGTTAAATGAGTTATAATAACTTTCCAATGGTGCCAAGAGTTATTTTTGGCAGAGGTAGTTTTAATCAATTAAATGAAGTTTTGGCATTAAAACGTCAAAGTATTAAGGCGCCATTTATTTTTTTAATTGATGATGTTTTTAAAGGAAATATAGAGATTACCTCTAAAATTTCTTTAGCCTATGATGACAGAATTATTTTTGTTTCAGCAGCAGAAGAGCCTAAAACATCTCAAGTAGATAGTCTTGTTGAAGATATTATTTTAAAATCTAAAGAACGCCCATCGGGTATTATTGGTATAGGTGGTGGCACCTTGCTAGATTTAGCAAAGGCTGTTTCCATTATGATTACTAATGAAGGGGAAGCACAAGATTACCAAGGATGGGATTTAGTTAAAAACCCAGCCATTTATCATGTTGGGGTGCCAACAATTTCAGGTACTGGAGCTGAAGTTTCAAGAACTACGGTACTTACAGGACCAGAAAAAAAATTAGGCATAAATTCTGATTATACACCATTTGATCAAGTTATCCTGGATTCTGAACTTACAAATGATGTTCCAAAAGATCAATGGTTCTATACAGGAATGGATTGTTACGTGCATTGTATTGAATCGTTAACAGGTACTTACTTAAATACTTTTAGTGAGACGTATGGACAAATGGCGTTAGATTTGTGTAAAGAAATATTTTTAGGAGATAATCTTTCAGAAATTGAAGCTCAAGAAAAACTAATGATGGCCTCATGGCACGGTGGAATGAGTATTGCCTATTCTCAAGTTGGTATTGCACATGCCATGAGTTATGGCATGTCTTATTTATTAGGAACTAAACATGGCATTGGAAACTGTATAGTTTTCAATCATTTAGAAGACTATTATCCAGAAGGTGTTAAAGTTTTTAAACAAATGAAAGCTAAGCATAATATTGAATTACCTCAAGGACTTTGTGCGGATTTAAGCGATAGAGAATTTGATATTATGATTAACGTTGCTTTAAGTCTAGATCCACTTTGGGAGAATGCTTTAGG
>NZ_JBATHX010000456.1:0-8610 GCF_049667265.1 Algibacter sp.
TATTAGTGAATTAAAGCCATTTTTCCAAAGAATGTAAAATTAAATTGCTCAAAGTTTTCAAAAAGACTTTAACCAAAATAACAGGAAAAATGTATAAAGAGTATGCTCCTTTTTTAGATAGAATGCGGAAGGAACTTAAAAATGTTTAGCTTAAAACATAATTTATAATTGAATAATCCTCAAGGGCAAACTCTTGGGGTTTTTTTGTACATCTATCAATTTTATTAGAGCTTTCCCTTAGAGCTGTTTTTCATCCTATCAATATTTTAAATGAAAAATGAAACTAGAAATTAGTAAGAATTATTAGATAGAAACTATATATATAGGGTAAAATATTTATGAAGTAGGGTAATTTAGCATAGATTTACACTATGTTATAGTGTTAATTTTGAGTAAAACTTTTTTGATGTTTTCTTAAATCATTGAGAAGATAGTAGTTAACTTATTAAAACAAGACAAAAATCTATGACATAAACTTCACAACATCCAACTAAACAAAAATCATTTTATATGAAAAAAATCGGCAAATGCTGGAACATTCACCGATTAGATAAAATGATTCAAACTTAATTAAACCATTAAACTCAAAACAAAAATATGAAAAATCACCTTAATTTAAAGGGAAACACCCTTTATTCATTAAAGTTTGATTTAAAGTTGAAAATTACAATTTGCTTAATTGTATGTTCACTTTTTCAAATACATGCAAATACCTCTTCTGAAATAGAAAAATTAGAAGTTGAATCGACTCAACAAATTACAGTCACAGGAACAGTTTCAGACGCAAACGGTCCATTACCAGGAGTAAACATTCTTGTTAAGGGAACCACAAACGGTACACAAACCGATTTTGATGGTAATTATAGTATTTCGGTTGATAATGCTAATGCTGTACTTATGGTTTCGTATATTGGTTATGCAACTCAAGAAGTTGTTGTAGGAAATAATACAACATTAAATATTACATTATTAGAAGACGCAGCAAAACTTGATGAAATAGTTGTTGTTGGTTATACCACTAGAAAAAGAGGAGATATTACAGGCTCTGTAAGTACTATAAGTTCATCGGAAATTCAAAATACCGCTAATAAGGATGTTGCTAAATCTTTATCAGGAAAGGTTTCTGGATTAATTGTAGCAGATAGAGGAGGTTATCCTGGTTCTACCGATAGCAATGATCTAACTTTATTAATCCGGGGAGTTTCGACGTTAGGAAATAATTCACCTTTAATATTAATAGACGGAATACCTTCAGGTTCCTTCCAACAATTAGCACCACAAGATATTGAGTCTTTATCTGTTTTAAAAGATGGAGCAGCAGCTATTTATGGAACTAGAGCGGCAAATGGAGTTATTTTAATTACCACTAAGAGAGGTAAATCTGGTAAACCGAAATTTAATTTCTCAACACAATATTCAGTTTCTCAATTTTCTACTTTTCCAAATCAAATGTCATCAGAACAGTACGCGATTTATGAAAACGAAATAGCAGATAGAAATGGAACAGCACTACCTTTTACACAAACAGATATTGATACCTATGCTAGCGGTAGCGACCCTATAAATTTTCCTAATACAGATTGGGCAGATTTGACATTTGCTAGTTCTTCGCCAGAAACAAGAAATTCATTGTCTATATCTGGAGGAAGTGAAAACGTAAGTTATTTTGTAAGTGGAGATGCCCTTAATCAAAAAGGTATTTACAAATCTGGTGATTTAAAATTTAAACAATACCAATTACGCTCTAATATAGATATTAAGTTGTTTGAAGGGTTTAAATTAGGGGTTGACTTAACAGGTAGAATAGGTGAAACTAATGAGCCCGGTGTAGATAGAGCAAACATATATAAACATATATATACTAATTTACCAACACAGGTTGGGGTATATCCTAATGGACTACCTGGTTTTGGCGGTGAAAACGGACAAAACCCTTACATAATGACTAGTGATGCATCTGGGTTTACTAACAGAGTTACTCATAATTATAGAGCTAGAATTTCTTATGATTGGAAGTTAGATCAATATGTTGATGGGTTAAGTATAAGAGGTTTTGCTGGTCTTGGGCAAGTTAGTTTTGAAAATAGATCATGGGATAAGCCATGGACGTACTACCAATTAGTTAATGGTGAATATGTAGCGTCTCAAGGATTCCAAGTTAGTCCAGATAGAGTATTAGAAGATACTTTCAATAAAAGCAACCAAACGTTATTGAATACTACAATTCATTACTCAAAAAACTTAGGTGTAGATCATAATTTAAGCGCCTTTGCTGGATATGAGAATTCTTCAACTAAAGATCGTTCATTCTTTGCTCAAAGAACAGGTTTTAATTTAGAATCAATTACCGAGTTAGATCTTGGAGCGGGTGATAATCAAACAAATGGTGGAACTTCTCAGGATTTTGGATTTGTAAGTTATTTTGGTTCATTGTCTTACGATTTTCAGAAAAAGTATTTTATTGATTTAACAATACGGCGTGATGGTTCTAGTAGATTTGCTCCTGGGAAAAAATTTGGTACTTTCCCTGGTGTAGCAGTATCGTGGGCTATAGATAAAGAATCATTCATGGAAAATGTAGGTTGGGTTAATGCTTTAAAAATCAGATCATCTTTTTCAAGAATGGGTAATGATAGAATCAACCAATTTCAATATTTAAATAGTTATGCGCTTGGTTATCCTACAAACCCTCAAAATGCGGGTTGGTATCAACCTAATGGATATGTGTTTGGCACACCTGGAGTAGCTGTAAGTGGTTTTGGTAGAAGTGTAGTTCCAAACGAGCAAGTTACATGGGAGACAGCGGACATGATGAATGTTGGATTAAGTTTTTCTTTATTTGAAAGTAGATTATCAGGAGATTTTAATTATTTCAAACAAAAGAGAACAGATATATTAGTTGGAAGTAGTGGCGTTCCTGATATTTCGGGGCTAACAGGAAGTGCTTTGCCAGATGAAAATATTGGTGAAGTGGATAATTTTGGTTGGGAACTTGAATTAGGTTGGAAAGATAAAATTGGAGAAGTAGATTATAATCTTGGTTTTAATTTTACTAATGCACAAAATGAGGTAGTAACTCTCGGAGAATCGGATAATGTTCCTGATTATAGAAAAAGAGAAGGTAAATCTGTGAATTCTTATATTGTATTCCCTACAGCAGGGATTTTTAGAGATCAAGCACAAGTAGATGCTACAGCAGTTAAAAAAGCTGGTACGGTGGAAGGAGAGCCTATTTATCTTGATACTAACGAAGATGGTGTGATAAGTGCTGATGATAGAATTAGAGTAGATACCTCTGCTATTCCAGAAATACAATATGGTATTTATGGAGGTATGAATTACAACAATTGGAATTTTAACTTTCTTTTTCAAGGTCAGGCACAAGCAGATGTGTTAGTGTTTTTCGACCAAGCAGGAGCTAAGCCAGATTTTGTCTTTAATGATAGATGGACACCTAGTAATCGTGATGCAACATACCCAAGAGCATTTGCTCAAGGAGATACTTATAGTGGTGTGCAAAATCAAATAGCAGCTTCTGCGGTAAATAGTGGTTTTGAAGGTGCTGATCTGTATTTAAAAGATGCTTCTTTTTTAAGGTTAAAAGAAATAGAAATTGGATATACCCTCACAAAAGACGTTACAAAATTTGCTGATATTAAAATATCGCTTAGAGGGTTTAACGTACTTACCATGTTCTCTGACATATATGATCTGGGTCTAGATCCAGAAGCAACAGGATATAATAACTTTAGAAACAGTACATATCCGTCATTAAAGAGTTATACTCTCGGCTTAAATATTAATTTTTAATTAGTTATGATAGTAAATAATATAAAAGGAAAACAAATGAAAAATATAAAAATTGCATCAATAACTTTTCTAATTGCTTTTTTTACAATCTTTGGTTGTGAAGATGTAATAGATGTAGAGCCACAGGATAGGGTTACAGAAGTAGCTGTTTATGCTGATGTTGATCAGGTAAGAGCTTTAGTTTATACAATGTACAATAGTACAGAAGGTTGGGCTATAAGAAGAAATGAATTTTGGGGACAAAGGATTAATATTGAAGGAGCCTCTTTTGAAGCTAAATTTAATTTTAATGATTTAAATAATGTTTACCAATTAAGAGCTGGAGGATGGTCTAAGTCTAATGTTGGAGGAGCTTTTGCTGGGAAATGGCAAAATTATTGGTCCTACGTTCAATCAACTAATGAGTTTTTAAGTAAAATAGATGAGAGTCCAGCTATGTCTTCTGACCCAGAAAGCGTAGATGTATTAAAGGCAGAAGTACGTTTTTTAAGAGCTAATCTATATGCTAAGTTAATTAAATATTTTGGTGGTGTACCAATAATAACAGAGCCAGCGAAAATTACAGATAACTTTGAATATACTAGAAATAGTTATGAAGACTGTGTTAAATTTATTGTAGAGGAGTTAGATGCTGCAGCAGCGATATTACCACCAACACGTTCAGCATCAGAATTTGGTAGAGCAACAAAAACAGCGGCTTTGGCAGTAAAATCACGTTTGTTATTGTATGCTGCTAGTGATTTACATGACCCTAGCCTTTTACCACAAACAACTAATACCGAGCTTTATTCTTATTCTGTTGCAAGTAAATGGGAGGACGCTGAAAAGGCTGCTAAAGCAGTAATTGACATAGTAGGTGAAGATGCCTTAATTCAAGTGGCAGATGCCAAAGGATATCAAGAGTTATTCTTGTCACCTAATGATAATATCATATTTGCAAGACCTTATGCTGCGGGTTTTTATGAAGTTGGTACAGGTGGGTTTGGAGCGGCAAATTCGCTTCCAGATCAAGCACAATCTCCTAGTGGTTATGGTGGTTGGGCATTATGCGCTCCAACACATAACTTTGCTTTAGAGTTTAATTTTGCCGATGGTACTTCTACAGGAGGTGTTACGCCCGCTAGCCCAAATGATAATAGAGAAATGAGATATTATGCAAATCTTAATTTTCAAGGATCCAATTTTAGAGGACGCCCGGTTGATTATGCATTGGCTGTAACTCCTAGTGCTACAACACCTGATGGTTTAGATTCTCCAAATGGACTTGGTAATGTATTACATTCTTCAAAAACTGGATATAACATTAGAAAGTTTCAAGATGAATCTTTAAGTGCTACCAATGGTATCTCTGCCAATCGTCCATATATTTTATATAGAGTAGCAGAAATGTATTTAAATTATGCGGAGGCATTAGCTGAGCAGGGTAAAGATGGTTTAGCTAGCACCTACCTTAGCAGGGTGTCTGTAAGAGCAAAACAACCTGCTATTAATTTAACGGGTGATGCACTTAAAGAAGCTATAAAAAGGGAAAGACGTGTTGAGCTTTGTTTTGAAGGGCATAATTTCTTTGATGAGAGACGATGGTTAAACGAAGATCATTTAGGGTTTGATATTAAAGGACTAAAATGGCAAAAAGAAACGAGTGGAGATTTAACTTTTGAAGAATATTCACTTTTCGAAGATCCTACACAAGGCAGAGTATGGTATGATAGACAATATTATCTGCCTATACCAGAAGGTGATTCAGAAATAGTGCCTACATTGATTCAGAATGACGGGTATACCCTTTAATTTGTAATATTTAGTAGTTAGTTCTATTTAAAATACCGAAGGCTGAGCCTTCGGTATTTTTATTTTCTTTAGATATAAATAAGATAAAACTTGCTTATATTGATTGTTTTGTTTGATTGCCAAAAAACATAAAATGGTAATTTTGGTTATCTCTAGGGTAATTTATTAACTTGTTAAAAGTTAGATTTAATTTATTTTAGTAGCAAATTAGATTCAACAAATCTGTTAATTATAAGTAGCTGAATCATATGTAATTAATAGATAATTTTTAAATAAAAACTAGAATATGGTAATTGAAAAAATAGAAGCATTTGTATTAAAAGATAAATTATCGAATAGTTTTTTCTTTTCTCAATGGGAATATTCTGAAAGATGTATTTGTGTTGTAAAAGTAACGGCTTCAGACGGATCTTATGGATGGGGTGAAGGTTACGGACCAGCAACATTGATAGAAGCAGGAATTAAATTGTTAGAACCTATAGTGTTAGGTGAAGATCCGTTACAAAATGAAGTTATTTGGAATAAAATGTACCGTAAAACCTTAGATTTTGCTAGAAGAGGGGTTTTTATGGCTTCAATAAGTGCGATTGATATAGCTATTTGGGATTTAAAAGGTAAAATATTAGGGCTTCCAATTTCTACCTTGTTGGGTGGTGCTCACAGAACAGAAATAAGACCTTACGCTACGGGTATGTATTTTACCGACCATGATAATCCAACTAGAGATTTCGAAGCAGAAGCCAAATTATATATTTCTCAGGGTTTTAAAGCTATGAAAATGAAAGTTGGTTTAGGTATTAAAACCGATGTGGAGAACGTCAAAAAGATGCGCGAAATAATAGGTCCAGATATTCAATTAATGGTAGATTCAAATCACGCGTATACATTAAGAGAAGCTACCGAGCTTGCCCGAAAAATTGAAAAATACGATATTAGTTGGTTCGAAGAGCCTTTGTCGCCGGAATTTTATGGGCAATATAATGAGCTTAGAAGTAAAACTATTATTCCAATCGCTGGCGGTGAATGCGAATATTTACGATTTGGCTTTCAGCAATTAATCCAAAACAAATCGGTTGATATTATTCAACCTGATATTTGTGCAGCAGGTGGTTTAACCGAAGCAAAACGAATTTCAGCTATAGCAAGTGCAAACGGAATTGATATTATTCCACATACTTGGGGAACTTCAATTGGTATTCATGTGGCATTGCATTTTATTTCAAATATTGAGTCTATACCGGGTAGAATGTATCAACCAGATTATTTAATGGAGTTTGACCAAACCGAAAATGGATTAAGAGATAATCTGTCTTTTCCTAAAATTGAGATGAAAGATGGGATGATTGAAGTACCAAATAGACCTGGACTGGGAATTGACATTGATGAAGCAGTACTAGAAAAGTATGCAGTATCTAAAATAACATTTAAAAAGAGTATTATTTAAAAGCTATAGTGATAATGAAAACAGAAAATTTCGGTTATAAAAAATTATACATAGATGGTAAATTAGTTGATTCTGTAAGTGGAGAAAGAGAAGATATTATTTGTCCTGCAACAGGAGAAGTAATTGCTCAAGTAGCTAAAGCAGGAAAAGCAGATGCCGAAAAAGCATTACTATCATCTAAAAAAGGATTTGAATATTGGTCTAAGTTATCTTTAGAAGAAAGAACATCTTGGATGCTGAAATTACGTTCTGCTATCTTAGAAAAAGAGCATGAACTTAAAACAGCAATGGTCCATGAGATGGGAAAAACCTATGCGGGATCCCAAGAAGATATTGATAGGCTTACTGAAGCATTAGAATGGTATCCTAATGCCATGAAGAATTTAAGAGAAGAGCAAATTCCAGATTATGAGGGTACACATACTCATAAAATGATTTCTAAACCAGCGGGCGTTGCCATTGCATATTTAGCATGGAATTTTCCGTTATTAAATGTGGGTTATAAAATTGGACCAGCATTGGCTTCTGGTTGTTCATTAATTATTAAACCATCATCATTAGCACCTTTGTCGACCTATATGGTTGGCGAAATTTTACACAGTATTAATTTCCCTGCAGGAGTTGTTAATATTTTAGCAGGTTCTAGTAGTGAAGTTGCTACACCAATGACTACAAGTACAATACCAGCTGTTATAACAATGATTGGTTCTACACAAACCGGTCAGAAAATAATTGCAGACAGTACTACTTCTATCAAAAAATTAGGAATGGAATTGGGTGGAAACGCACCATTTATTGTTTTTGAAGATGCTGATTTTGAAGAAGCTTTAAATTTAGCAATCATATTAAGATTTCATAATACAGGTCAAATTTGTGTAGCTGCTAATAGAATATTTGTTCATATAAATATTTATGATAAGTTTTTAAAAGCCTATGTAAAAAGAGCATCAGAATTAAAAATAGGATTTGGTATTAAAGAAAACGAAGATGTTTTTATGGGACCTTTGGCTTCTAGTGAATCTAGGGATAGAATGTTCAAATTAGTTGAAGATGCTGTAAGTAAAGGAGCAACATTAGAATATGGAGGTAAAATTCCTGAAGGTTTACCTGAAGGAGGATATTGGATGCAACCAACTGTTGTTTCTGGTATAACAACAGATATGAAATTGTTTAGAGAAGAAACTTTTGGTCCTGTAGCAGGCATTATGTCTTTTGAAACAGATGATGAAGTTTTAGAGTTAGCAAATGATACAGAATTCGGATTAGCCTCATATATTTTCACTAATAATTATAAGAGAATTGAACGGTTTACTGAGGATTTAGAGTTTGGTGAAATTCAAATAAATGGTGTTAAATATGCTATCTATTTACCTCATGGAGGCTTTAAAAATAGTGGTATTGGACACGATTGTTCTCACTTAGCTTTGGAAGATTATTGAGTTAAAAAACGAGTTTCATCAGCCATTTAATCAATCAAAACCGCTTTATATCAGTTGTTTGTAATGATTAACTCAATATATGAAACGGGAAGATTCTTGATTATAATTAGCTTGTTTAGTTGTCTT
>NZ_JBATHX010000457.1:0-1830 GCF_049667265.1 Algibacter sp.
TGCCTGGTCTATTTTCTCATCAAGTCCCAATTCTTCTTGCGAAAAAGTTAAAAACGGAATTAAGATAGTAAATATTGAAAGAAGATATTTCTTCATAAGGGTTGAGTTAGTTAATTTTTTATTGAAAGATTCTTATTAAAAGCAAGCAAGATGCTAAAAAAAAATGATTTTTTAAAACTAAAGCTGTTAAAATAGCATATTTACTACTCTATGCCGTATTGCGAATTAAGTGCTTCTATTTGCTCTGGGCGTCCTAAAACTATAATTTTTGAATTAGGAGCTAACTCTAACTCCGCTTCTGGATTTACCATATAGTCTCCATTTTCATCCTTATAACCAATAACACTACATCCTGTTTTTTTACGAAGATCTAAATCTCTAATCGTTCTACCTTTGTTGTTTTTAAATAGTTTTTCTACGGCTACTTCTTCTATATTAATATCCGATTTACCTACAATAGATAAGTTATCAATAAACTCCATTAAACCAGGTACCACAACTAAAGAGGCCATGTGGTCGCCACCAATTTTATCTGGCAAAATCACATTATCTGCACCCGCAAATTTTAATTTATTATATGAAGATTCGTTTGATGCACGACTAATTATATTTATTTTTCTATTTAATTGTCTTGTTGAAAGCACTACAAACAAATTATCAGCATCATTAGGCAAAGCCGAAATAAAGTTTGATGCTCTATCAACCCCTGCTGCTACTAATATGTCATCTTCATTCGCATTACCTATCACATAAGGCACTTCATCTAACTGCAAGCGCTCTTCCATGTCTTTATCTTTTTCAATAACTACAAATTGTTTATTATATGCCTTTAATTTTATAGCTGCCTGTTTACCGTTTCTTCCGTAACCACAAATAACAATGTGATTTGTAAAACTTTCAATCTTTTTCTGCATCTTTTTGTATTTTAATTCTTCAACATTATTTTTACTTAAAATGTATTCCGTAATTATAGATAAGGCATAACCTACTATAATAACACTTGCTAAAATTAAGAATATGGTAAAAATTTTGGATTGATCATCTAACGGAACCACCTCGCCAAAACCAACAGTCGTCATGGTTATAACGGTCATATACATGGCATCAATCCATGAATAACCAGAAATTAATCGATAACCAGCAACTCCAATAAGCATAATAACACCCAATAGAAATACGGCTGTATAAATTTTTGTTCTAAAAAACTTTATTAATGGATTCATAAATCAAAAACAGATGAGCGTTTTGTGTAAACTAAATCTTTTATTCGCATCCAAAATGCCAAAAACAAGTATAGTGCGAAACCGAAACCAACTGTAACAAAGGTTAGGTACATAAAGGATGTTCTAACTACTTTGGCTCGTATTCCAAGACGATCAGCAATGCGTTGGCAAACGTAATAACCGTGCTTTTGAAAAAACAATAAGGGTTTGTAAATATTGTTCATGCTGCAATTTAAGACTAACTTTTTTAGTTTAAAAACTTATGGCTTTATTTGTTTATAAGTGAATTTCCAATAGCGCATTGAAGACATTTGTTTTTATCGCAATATTCCGTTTTAAGCTGAATGATTGCTTGAGATTCTAATGATGACTTTGCTACTTTTTTTAAACTATTAAATTTATCAATGATACTATTTTTTTCTGAAGCTAATGCCATAGCTATTTTTATAATTTCAGAATCTATGTCTTCTCCTTTTTGTTTCGCATAACTAAATTTTATTGGAAGAATTGTATTGATTAGAAGCAAATCTATAAATGATTTTGACAGTATTTTAGTTGAAACTTTAGATTCCTTGTGAAAGGTATAATGTGATTTCCAAAACTCGGA
>NZ_JBATHX010000458.1:0-9960 GCF_049667265.1 Algibacter sp.
ACCTTAATATGATTGATTACAAAGTTATCTTCAAGCATTTGACGGGTTTCTTTCGAGACATTTGTCATGTCCTCAAAACTATGTGCTGATTTTTGCCACAACCATTCATACACTTGGTTACCACGAAAGGCTTTATCTCCTTCTTTTACAAAGAAATCTCTGAGCTGTTCTTTGGTTAATGCGCGTATATCTTTTTTCTTGATTTCCATCTGAATGCAAAAATAGTGAAAGCTTTAACGAATTACGATAATTGATTTACGAATTATGAATTGAAGTAGTGATTCGCATTAGGGATTGAGGCTTTGTTGAAGCTCTTTTTGTGTTGTTGCACCTATGCAACACAAAAAAGCGACTGCCGAAAGCCCGACCCTTGGGGAATGCCCAGAGAAACTTAAAAAATTAGTAAAAGAAAAAGCCCCTTAAAAAAAGAGGCTTTAATATTATAAAATATTTTTTTGATTATATAATTAACATGGCATCGCCGTAACTATAGAAATTATAGCCTTCTTTAATAGCCTCATCGTAAGCACGCTTAATAAAATCGTGACCTGCGAATGCCGAAACCATCATTAATAACGTTGATTTTGGCGTGTGAAAATTGGTAATCATAGCGTTTGGGATTGTAAACTCGTAAGGTGGAAAAATGAATTTATTGGTCCAACCATCATATTCATTTAATTTACCACTTGTTGATACGGCACTTTCTACGGCACGAACAGCTGTGGTTCCAACGGCGCAAATACGACGTTTTTCTTTTAGGCCTCTGTTTACAATTTCAACTGCTTTTGCATCAATAGTTAACTCCTCACTATCCATTTTATGTTTAGATAAATCTTCAACCTCAACTGGATTAAAAGTACCTAAACCTACGTGTAACGTAACTTCAGCAAAATTTACACCTTTAATTTCAAGACGCTTAAGCAAGTGTCTTGAAAAGTGAAGGCCTGCTGTTGGAGCTGCTACAGCACCTTCATTTTTAGCAAAAATGGTTTGGTAACGTGCTTCATCTTCTGGCTCAACATCTCTTTTTATATATTTTGGAAGTGGTGTTTGCCCTAATTCGCTAAGTTTTATACGGAATTCTCTATAAGATCCGTCATATAAAAAACGTAATGTACGACCTCTTGATGTTGTATTATCAATAACTTCAGCAACTAAAGATTCATCCTCACCAAAATATAATTTGTTTCCAATTCTTATTTTCCTAGCTGGATCAACTAAAACATCCCAAAGGCGTTGCTCTTCGTTTAATTCTCTTAATAAAAACACCTCAATTCTTGCTCCTGTTTTTTCTTTATTTCCATAAAGTCGTGCAGGAAATACTTTGGTATTGTTTAAGATTAATACATCATCTTCTTTAAAATAGTCAATAACATCCTTAAACATTTTATGTTCAATGGTTTGCTCTTTTCTATTAAGTACCATTAGACGAGATTCGTCTCTGTTTTCAGCAGGATATTCTGCTAGTCTTTCTTCTGGTAACTCGAAACCGAAGTGTGATAATTTCATGTGTTAGCTTTTATTAATTTTTGTGAGAAAGCTGCAAATATACAACCTCAACATAGGGGTTGTCAAGTAAATAGCTGTTTATTATTTAGTTATTTCAAAACCAATAGATTCTAGGTCGTTCCAGAAGGTTGGATATGATTTAGAAACCACCATAGCATCCTCAATAATAATTGACGTTTTTAAGGCTAAAGGGGCAAATGCCATGGCCATTCTATGGTCGTTGTATGTGGCAATTGACACCATTGACTTAATACTACTTGATGCTGAAAGATGTAATGATTTATCTGTTATTTTCAATTCACCTCCTAATTTTTCAATTTCGGTTTTTAAAGCTACTAGTCTGTCGGTTTCTTTAATTTTAAGGGTATGTAAACCTGTTAAATCGCATGGTATTCCTAAAGCAAAGCATGTAACTGCAATGGTTTGGGCGATATCTGGTGCGTTTTTTAAATCTAAGGTTAGAGGTTTTAAATTTGAAGTTTCCTTTTTTAGTGTAACTGAATTTTCATTAAAAACCGTTGACACACCAAAGTGTGTATAAATTTCAACCAAAGCAGAATCGCCTTGAAGAGAGTTTTCTTTATATGAAGATAGCGTTATTTCTGTACCAACTTCACTTAAAGCTGCAATACTGAAATAATACGAAGCCGATGACCAATCTGACTCAACCGTTAAGGTTTTAGCGTCTAACCTTTTGGTATTTGGTTTTACGGTTATTTTGTTTCCAATAAAAGCGGATTCAACTCCAATTTCATCTAACAAACTCAATGTCATGTTGATATAAGGAATGGATGTGATGTCTCCTTCTAAGGTTAATTCTAATCCGTTTTCTAATTTTGAAGCTATTAGTAATAAGGCAGAAATATACTGGCTGCTTACATTCGCTTTTAAAGAAACTTTGTTTTTAGTAAGTTTTTTTCCTGTAATCTTTATTGGAGGGAAACCTTCATTTTCTTCATAGCTAATCTCAGCTCCTAATTCTTGCAAGGCTTCAACCAGTATTTTGATTGGACGCTCTTTCATGCGCTTAGATCCAGTAAGAATGGTTTTTCTGCCTTCTTGAATTGAAAAATAGGCTGTTAAAAAACGCATGGCTGTTCCTGCATGATGAATATCTACAACTTCTGATTGCGAACTTAATGCGTTTGTCATTAAATTACTATCATCAGAATTTGAAACATTTTCTAGTTTAAACTCAGGATATAAAGCTTGTAATAATAACAATCTGTTGGATTCACTTTTTGAACCTGTAATCGTGATTTTTGATTTACGGTTTTGGATTTTTGATTTATGAAGTGTAATATTCATTATAAAAATTGAAATTCTTAAAAATTAAAGTTCTTGACAACACTAGTGCAGCCATAAAAAAACGCTTCTTAAAAGAAGCGTTCAAAGATACTTATAATTTACTTTAATTTTTCGTTATTATGATGCCTATCGTGGTCGCGTTTTCCTTTTTTATCCATTCTTTTATCAAAAGCACTTTGCAAATCGACTCCTGTTTGGTTTGCTAAACAAAGCACAACAAATAACACATCGGCAAGTTCTTCACCTAAGTCTTTATCCTTATCGCTTTCTTTTTCGCTTTGCTCGCCATAACGTCTGGCAATAATACGGGCTACCTCACCTACTTCTTCAGTAAGTTGAGCCATATTGGTAAGTTCATTAAAATAACGAACCCCGTGTTCTTTTATCCAATTATCTACTTCTTTTTGTGCGTTTTGAATATCCATTATCCTTTAGTTAAAACTACTTGTTCGGCTTCTTTTTCGATAAATCTATTAAAATATTCTTTTAAAGCATCATAATATAAGGGCGAAATAATAGCCTCATTGATTTTTGTTGAAATAATAGCCTGAATAGAAGTCCCATTTCCAGATATATTATACCTAAAATCTCCTAAATTATCTGGCAATGCTAACACCATTGGTTCTGGAACGCTTTCAATTTGATAACCTTCCGGGATTTTAATCATAATTCTATATATTGAGTTTGATGGGTAACCAAAATCTACAGGAAACTCTCTTTTTTCCAGTTTAAAAGGGGTTTCGGATGTTTTTAAAAAGAACATTGGTGAAAAATACATTTTTTCTCCTATAATATCAGCTTGACTTTCTTTAAAAAACTCATAAGATTCTACAACGGGTTCAGATAAATCTAACTCGTTTTTTACTGAATATTCTGAGATTTCAATTCCGTTATATTTGTTTTCCAATTTTTCTAAAAATTCATCTTTGTTTGCTTCCACATAACCTTCTCTAAACGAAAGCGCATTATGGCCGGTTTTCATGCTTCTATATTGACCTTTTAAATTACCTTCTTCATCTAGATTTCCCATTAACGCTATGGAATTTTCAGAGGGTGCTTTTGGGTACAAATCAATTAATTCTGATCCGCCATGTTCTGCAATAACTCTACCTTGCCAATTTAAAACTCTAAAAGGTACAATGTTGGGTTCTGCATATTTATTAGTAGCGTCTAACAAAACTGCCGAGCCATCAGTATACTTCACATAGGAAACTACATAATTATAACCTTCTCTAGTTGGGAATATTGGCACACCATTATCTCGTGTGCTTATTAAAACCGGATAGGCATTTAATCCTGCATGTTGCAACATGGAGGTAAGCATTAAATTAATTTCAGCAACATTACCAACCTTATCTTTATAGGCTTTTTTTACACCATCTGCACAATACTTGCCGTAATTACCATTCCAATTCACTCTAGCTTTTACAAAATTAAAAATTAGGTTAACTCTTTTTTGAGGGTCTGAATCTGAACTTATTAGGACATCTATATCATCTTCATAATAGCCATTTTTATCTAGTTCTCCGCCAAAATTTGAACTCTCATAAATCTTTTTTACCACATCTTCCCAGGTGGTTGAATAATATTCTGGAGATGATTGTGGCATTTTTGTATAAGACAACTCATATTTAACTGCAGAGCGGTAATTATTAATATTATTTACATAAGGCTCATCTTTTAAAGCAGGAATATTATTAAGATTATAGGAAGTAACGTATTTCGAAAATTTTAAATCTGATGAACTAAAAGTGGTTCCTTTAAAACCATTTCTTTCTTTACTTTGAAATGTTATCTTATCTGGTCTTCTTTCAGTTTCAGGATTAGTATGCAAAAACCCTATAGTATTCACTTTAAAATTATAATATTCAGGAGCCTCAAATTTTGCTTCTATTTTTTTTACTGGAATATCGTGCTGAAAAACAAAATCATCCACATTCCAAAAAAAATCTGAAATTATTGTGTACCTAAATTCAACTACAGAGCCTTCTTTGAGGTTAGGCATTGTAAATTTAAAAAGATCGCGATGGTCATCATACTCAGTATCAAATATGCCATCTTTTTGCAATTTGGTGTCATTTATTTTACCACTTTCTAAATTATAGGTATATGCTTTAAGACTACTTACTTTTTCTTTATCTCCACCTCTATTGAACAACAGCACTTTATGGGTTGCGTTTTCAAAACCTTCTTTTTTATAAACTTTAATACGCTGGTGTATATCCGTAAAAAGCTGAAAGCCAATTCCTTGAGAATACTTAAAATAGGTTCTTCTGTATTTATATAAATACGTTGCGTTTGCAGAAGAATCTAAGGGGTTAAATTTTTCTTGAAGTTCTTCCTTTGACACTTTACCAAAATCGTAATCTTGTGCAAATGTTGTAATTGAAAAACAAAGGCTTATTATTAATACTGCAATTCTCATGGAACCTATTTTTTAATTAATGCTATTTTTGTGTTATCTAGATTGGTTACTTCTTTGTAAAAACTTCTAAAATTGGTATAATCTTCCTTAGGAAATTCGCCATCGTTAATTATAAATTCTCGTTTATAAACAAGTTTATTTTCATCTTTTACTCTAATTTCAGTTTTATAGCTTCCAAAGCTATTTTCGATGGTTGCATTTTTTGGCAATGATTCAATTTTGTATTCTGAAGGCAGTTCAATTTCATATTCATCAACATCTTTAAATCCTCGATTTATTTTAAGAGGAAACTTTCTGTCTCTGTAACGATCTGGCACATGCGTATTTCTATTTAAAGCATTTATTGTCAGCAACATTCTATCTCCAATTTTTTTGGTGTAATTAGCTGCATTAAAATGGATATGCTCAATAAATTCTGAATCTGTTTTATTGTTTTTTATATCCATACTGCTTATTGAAAGACCATTAACATAACGCCATCTATTTTTGTAATGTTTATCTAAATCTCTTTCAGGTTCGGTTTCTAACCAATATTTGTCATCGTATTGAATGCCTTTTGAATTCACAAGTGCATCAGCATCAAGCGTGCCCTCATTCGAAACACTATAATATCCTTTAATGGATTGACTATTATCTTCAACTTTATATTTTTTGGTGCGCTTAATTTTCCCTCCTTCTGGAGTAATTACTAACACATCTCTATCATCAGTAAAATCGCCAATAAAACCAAAAGGCAATTTTTGGCTTGTACATTCTAACCAAAGATCATCTCCTTCTATAGGTATATTAAGAATCGCATGATTTCCCATCATTGCAGCAAAATCGGTTTCAAAATTTCTTTGAGATTTTCCTGCGTAAACAACTGTATAATTAGATTTTATTCCAACAGCTTGTAAAAGCGCCATGGTATAATTTGTAAGTGCTTTACAATCGCCATACCCTAATCTATCAACTTCCGAAGCATTAAAAGGTTTCCAACCACCAATACCAACTTGCACGCTTATATATCTTACTTTATCTTGAACAAATTGATATACTTTTTTTGCCTTTGCCATATCATCTGGTTCATCTTTTACCAAATTTTGAATCATGGCAATGGTACTTTCTGATAAATCATGGGTGTCTTTAATTAAATCATGATACATCCATTTTGCAAAATCGTCCCAATTTTCAACTTCAGAATGTACGCCTTCCAAAGTAAATTGTTTTGATGCTACGAGTACTTTAGGCGCCATATCAAAAAATGCTGGCGCATATTCTTCTGGCTTAATGGCTGAAATATTATCAACCTGATATTTTATTAATACAGAAACTTTTTCCTTTTTTAAATCAAAATCTTTAAAATTTTTCTGTTTTGTTCTTATGGTTAAATCGGATGGAAAACTAATTTGGTAGGTACTTTTTTCCACACTAACATAATAATCATCTATAGGCATAAACGACTGAATAAAAGCCGTGTTACTCGTTAATGTTTCGCATATAAACTCCATGGTATAAGGATAACCAATAGGCGTATAGTCTAAAAACTTCACTCGAGAGTCTGAGTATAATGTACCACCATCAACAGCGCTAACATCCCTAAAATCGTTTTTTTTGATTTTTTTTATTTCTTCACCAAAATTATCATAAACTAAAACTTCTAAATCTTTAATCTTAACATTATTGTCATAATGCACGTATGCATTTATAGCATCATTTCCTTCTTTATTAAAAACAGTAACAATTCTTTTTACAGTTACAGCCATTTCACTAGAAGATATCATGTTAATTTGAACATCATCCGATCTGATTACCGCATTGGCATTTTGACTAAGACTTGTTGGAATAGTTAGACTTCTATGTAAATTTTCTTGAGAGTAGGAAGTGGATATTATTAGTAAAAATAAAAAACTCAGTATAGACTTTAAATTCATGTAGTAGGTTTAAATTCTCATTGAATGACTAAAAGTAGCTTATTACAATTATCATTTTTATGAGAAAAATCATTTTTTTAATTTAAAATACTAATATAGTTTTTTAACTAAAAATCTTACAACGAAAATAAGGAAACAAGGCAAAACTATGTACTTAAATTCGCTAAAAAGCACTTTTATTCCCCAAGAGGAAAAAAAGTTTTTAATTCCGAGAGGCGAGACTAAAATTTCTCTAAATGGAAAGAAGAATCTATCATTATTAAAAGGAATAAAAAAACCAACACCTTCTCCACCTGAAGTCATGGCATCAAACACGCCATGTGATAAGGTTGATAGAAAAATAACCCAAAACCAAATGAATTTATGTTTTTTGCCAATAGTTAGCATTAGTGTTAACGCCCAGAGCAAAGCAAACACCATGGAATGTGTGAAACCGCGATGCCCTAAAGGATGCTCGTAGGCAATTCCAAATTTAAAAGCTAAAACATCAAAATCTGGTAGAATTGTAGAAATAATAGCCGCCACTAACAACCACTTGAGGTTTTGATTATCAATTACTTTGGTAATAGTAAAACCAAAAACTGCATGACCAAAAATTGATGCCATTATTTTTTATTCTTTATTTTTTGAGTCTATGATGATGGTTACTGGCCCATCATTAAGTAAGTCTACTTTCATATCAGCGCCAAATTGCCCAGTTTGCACTTTTTTCCCTAAATCGGTTTGAATTTGGTTTACAAAATCTTCATACATTGGTATAGCCACATCGGGTTTTGCCGCTTTAATATAACTCGGGCGGTTTCCTTTTTTGGTTGAAGCATGTAAGGTAAATTGACTAACGACAATAGCGTCGCCACTTGTGTCTTTTAATGAATTATTCATCACGCCATGTTCATCGCCAAAAACTCTAAGATTTACTATTTTATTGGAAAGCCATTTTATATCTTCAGTAGTATCTTCATCAACAATTCCTAATAATATTAAAAGTCCGTTTTCTATTGAAGCTACTTTTTTACCTTCAATAGTAACACTTGCTTTTGATACTCTTTGGATGACTGCTTTCATTCTTTATCCCAAATATCCGTTCTATAATGCTCATCTTCGCCTTCTAAAATTTGCACATAACTTCTGTAACGCGAATAAGCAATCTCTTCATTCTCTAAAGCTTCTTTAACAGCACAATTAGGTTCTTTTAAGTGTAAGCAATTGTTGAATTTACAATCTTGTTTTAACTTAAAAATTTCAGGAAAATAATCTCCAACTTCTTCTTTTTCCATATCAACAACACCAAAACCTTTTATTCCTGGTGTATCAATAATTATTGCATCGAAACTTAAATCGAACATTTCAGCAAAAGTGGTTGTATGCTGCCCTTGGCTATGCAAAGTTGATATTTCCTTGGTTTTAATATTTAACTCAGGTTCAATAGTATTTACCAAGGTTGATTTACCAACGCCAGAATGACCAGAAAACATACTAGTTTTGCCTTGCATTAAGGCTTTAACCTTATCTACATTTTTCCCTGTAGTGGCAGATACGCCAATACACTCGTAACCAATTTTCCTGTATTCATGGGCTAAAAACCGAACCTCGTTTAAAGTTTCTTCATCATAGGAATCAATCTTATTAAACAATAAAACTGTTTTAATAGAATACGCTTCAGCAGTTACTAAAAACCTGTCAATAAAACTGGTAAGTGTTGGCGGATTATTAATGGTAATCATTAAGAAAACCTGGTCTAAATTAGCGGCAATAATATGGGTTTGCTTGGATAGGTTTACAGATTTTCTAACAATATAATTGGTTCTGTCATGAATGTGATGAATAACACCAGTTTCCGTATTATTATCAGTTTCTAATTCAAAATCAACAACATCGCCAACTGCAATTGGATTGGTGCTTTTTATACCTTGAATACGGAATTTCCCCTTTATACGACATTCAAAAGTATGCCCTAATTCGGTTTTTACCGTGTACCAACTACCTGTAGATTTATAAACGTGTCCTGTCATATTGCCTTCAAAAGTAATTGAAAAAAATTAAAATTTAAGTGAGATAATATTTATATTAGCATAGCTATTAACAATAAAATTCAACAAATGAAAAAATCTATTATTCTAATAGGGTTATTCCTATTCGCTTTTTTGAACACTTTTGCCCAAGAAACCATTACTAACGAATCTGTAGTTCAGATGAAAGACCTAGGTTTTGATGACGGCATGATTATCGATAAAATCAATTCTTCAAATGTAAAATTCGATGCTTCCATTAATGGTTTAACACAATTAAAAAATGCTGGAATTTCACCCGATGTTTTGTCTTTAATTATGGAAAAGTCTAAGCATAATACAAAATCTAAAACAGGTATTTACTATTCTACTGTTGATGGTGATGAAAAATTAATCCAACCAAGTGTGTTTTCTGGTTCAAATTCAAATGCCGTTGCACAAAAACTTGTTTCTGGCTTAATCAATTCCAAAAAAAGATCACAACTTCCTGGGGTACACTCTAATAATGTCATTAAACATAATGCGCCAGAATTTAAATTTGTTTTCGACCCAAATGTAACCGAAGTTGATAACATGCAAAATCTTCAAGGTGGCGATGCCGGTATTTTTAACTGGTGGTTTAGAATGGCAAGTTCGCCAAACGAATTTGTTTTGGTAAAACTTACTGTAAAAGACAATAAGAATTTAAGAGAAGTTATTACAGGGAAATCGAGCTGGGTTTCAAGCAGTAGCGGTATAGACCCAAAATATGCTCTTAATTTTTCAATTGAAGAAATTGAAGGTAACAAGTTTAAAG
>NZ_JBATHX010000459.1:0-3755 GCF_049667265.1 Algibacter sp.
AAACAAATTAAAGGTTTCGACTGCGCTCAACCAGACATTACAAAGTGTTTTATCAAGTTTTTCAGTATATAAAATTCCTTTTTAAATCCAGTAACCAACATGGTGTGCACTCCCCTTTTGTGTTTGATTTGGTATCTAAATGCTTTTATGATAAGACAAACTACGAATCATACCATGCTATATTAGAATATAGAAAATCGCTTTTAAATAATAATTCTGAACTCAGCATTGAAGATTTAGGAGCAGGTTCTCAGGTTATGTCCCAACAAAAACGCTTAGTTTCCAATATTGCTAAAAATGCTGGAACCACCACAAAGCGAGCAAAACTTTTGTTTCGATTGACCAATTATTTTAAACCAAAAAACGTATTAGAACTTGGCACCTCATTAGGTATAGCAACGCATGCCATAAGTTTAGGGAATATAGAAGCAAATATCACTTCCGTGGAAGGTTGCAAGGAAACCTCAGCGTTTTCAAAAACACAATTAATTAAATTTAGGGTTGAAAACGTTTCGTTGATTAAAGGTAACTTTAATAATGAAATTGAAAAATTAAGTTCCAATAGTTATGATTTAATTTTCTTTGACGGCAACCATCAAAAGGAAGCCACTTTAAAGTATTTTGAAACCTTATTAAAAACAGCAACGAATGAAAGCGTTTTTATTTTTGATGACATTTATTGGTCCAAAGGAATGACGGAAGCTTGGAATATCATTAAAGCCCACCCTAAAGTAACTGTTACCATTGATACTTTTTTCTGGGGTTTTGTTTTTTTTAGAAGTGAACAAGTAAAAGAGCATTTTACAATTCGGGTTTAATTTAAAAAACTAATACTCATGTCAGGTTGAGCGCAGTCGAAACCTAATTAATAATGAGATGAAAAAATATTTTTAACTAAACAAGTGGATTCCTGCCTTCGCAGGAACGAAAAAAAAACAAAAAACTCAAAGTAATTAAACTCTGAGTTTTTTATTTTTATAGGTTGAAATATTTATTTAACTAAATTAATCTCAACACGTCTGTTTTGTTTTCTACCTGCTTTATACATATTAGTTGCAATTGGCTTTCTTTCACCATAACCAACAGCTGATAATCTAGTTGGATCTATGCCATTTTTAACTAAAAAGCCTTTAACAGCATTCGCTCTAATATCCGATAATCTTTGATTTAACGCGTAGCTACCAATACTATCTGTATGCCCTTCAATTGTAAATTTCGCATTTGGATATTCATTTAAAACTGATATAATACCGTTTAATACTTCAATGGACTCGTCTTTAATCGTTGCATTTCCAGGAATAAATAAGATCGTTTTAGCAAAATCATTTAACGTTTTTTGCATCTCTTGAATAACTGCTTCTGGGCATCCGTTATTAGCCACCGTACCAACAGCATCAATACAGTCATCATCTTTATCTAAAACACCATCTCCATCGTTATCTGGCCAAGGGCAACCTTTATTTTCAGAAGTACCAGCTTCCTCCGGACAATAATCTTCATTATCCATAATGCCATCTTCATCAGAATCACCCCAAGGGCATCCTTTATTTTCCTCAGGACCTGCTACTTCAGGGCACTCATCAACATCATTTAATACACCATCTTCATCGGTATCTTCAACTGGGCAGCCATTGTTAGAAACTGGACCAGCCACTTTCGGGCAATCATCAAGTTTATCAATAATACCATCGCCATCCCTATCTTTTGGCGTTTTTTGATATATAGGGATTTTCAATCCGGCATAAACATCAGCTTCTTTATTATCATCACTTGAAATAGCAGAAATAACAGACCCAGAACCAACATAGAGTGGACCTGCTCTAAAACCAGCTCCCATTCTAAATCCATTATTTTCAATAACGCTTAAAGGCACATAGAAACTAAACCATTTAGTTTCATAACGCGGTGTTAGCGACATTACGTTCGACACCCGATTGGCCGTTATTCTGGTTTTAGCCATTAATGAAAAATCTGTATTTAAATTTAAATATACTTTTTCACTAAAACTGTAGTCTACATTTACATGCAATGCTGTTGGCAAATCAATTTTATAACCTGTATCGGCATTAGTCCGAACGTAAAATATATTTAAAGCATCGCTAAAATCTTCAGCAGCTTCAAACTGATCTTGGTTTACATCGGTATTTGCAACGTTAAAAGCTTCTTTTATACCATCTTTATAATCAACAAAACCAACATCGGTAACAGAAACTCCTATTTTTAATTTGTACTTATTTTTATCTTTAAATCCATAACCTGAATCGTTTGCATTATAATCGGCATGGTTTGGTCTCCATTCGTATACAAAACCTACATCTACACCAATACCATTAGCATTATCGGGCGTTTTATATTCGTAATCATCATTGTCAAAATCTGCAAAACGCGCATATGTTAAATTTCCGCTAGTGGTAATACTTCCTGTAGTTTCTCCGCCACCAAGGTCTGTACCATCCTCATCATAATTTAGACTTAAGTCCTTTCCTAATGCGAAAACACTAGCATAACCTTGTAAATATTTTAATGAAACACCACCTTTTAAAAAGTGTTGATTTTTGTTTAAAACGTTTCGTGCATAAGTAACACCAATTTCTGACCACGAATGTGCCAAAACATGCATGTTTTCATTATTAATGTTTAAATCTTTCGTGGTATCATCATCTAAAGATGCAATCGAAACGCCATTAATTTCATTGACATTTACAAAAGCTCTAGCTCTAGAAAAAATGGCGATAGCACTCTTTTCTGTTAGGTTAAACATAACCGCTGGCCCAAGAATATCTGCATTAATGGATGCATTATTAGGGTCTTTAGGATGTTTTTTAGATTCTAAATCGAAACTATAACCATCTTTAGTTGCGTCTAAAATGTTAATTCCGAAGTAATCGTTACTTCCAAAAGCACTTGCTCCAACAAGATTAATATCTGTTTTATAAGGCGAATCGGTTATGGTTGCAGGATTTGATATGACCCCATGAACACCGCTATAATTATCCGTAAGAAATCCGATATAGGATTGCGAATTTATAGATAATGACATGGAAACAAAGAGGAAAAGTAAGGTTAATTTTTTCATAATATGATTTGTTATAGGGGCTTATGCAATTTTAATTTATTCAATCCGTAAATTACTTACAAAGTAAAAGGATAAATCTTAATATACAAAGAAGATATCAACAACTTTTATAACTCTTAAAAAAACTATAACTTCGTAATATGAAGATTTACACTAAAACAGGCGACAAAGGTACTACCGCATTATTTGGCGGCACTCGTGTTCCTAAACACCATATACGTATTGAAAGTTATGGAACGGTTGACGAGTTAAACTCACATTTGGGTTTAATTCGAGATCAGGATATTAATGACCATTACAAAGATTTAATTATTACCATTCAAGACAAACTGTTTACTGTTGGAGCTATTTTAGCTACCGACCCTGAAAAGGCTACTTTAAAAAACGGGAAGGAACGTTTAAACATTGAGAAAATCTTATTAAAAGATATTGAGCACTTAGAGCAAGAAATGGATACTATGAATGAAGCATTACCACCAATGACACATTTTGTGCTTCCTGGTGGGCATCAAACGGTGTCATTCTGTCATATTGCACGTTGTGTGTGCCGCAGGGCGGAACGTTTGGCTTCTGCACTTAATGATTTAGAACCTTTTGAGCCGAATGCGTTGACTTACTTAAACCGCCTTTCGGACTATCTTTTTGTATTGGCACGAAAGTTGTCCTTTGATTTACAAGC
>NZ_JBATHX010000460.1:0-15120 GCF_049667265.1 Algibacter sp.
CGGCGAAGAAATGCAATACGTAGAAATTGAACTCGACCCACAAGAAGGCGTTGTTGCCGAAGCAGGAAGTTTTATGATGATGGACGATGGCATTAAAATGGAAACCATTTTTGGAGATGGCTCAAAAAAAGATACCGGATTTATGGGTAAAATTTTAGGCGCAGGAAAACGCATCCTGACAGGTGAAAGCTTGTTTATGACGGCCTTTTATAACGATCTTACAGGAAAACGAAATGTATCATTCGCATCGCCATATCCAGGAAAAATTATCCCGATTGATTTAACAGAATTTGGAGGTAAGTTTATATGCCAGAAAGATGCCTTTTTATGTGCCGCAAAAGGCGTAAGTATAGGAGTCGAGTTTTCTAAAAAATTAGGAAGAGGGCTTTTTGGTGGCGAAGGTTTCATTATGCAAAAACTTGAAGGCGATGGTATGGCATTCGTTCATGCAGGTGGTACTATGGCAAAAAAAGAATTAAAATCAGGCGAAACTTTAAGAGTTGATACAGGATGCATTGTTGGTTTCGATCAATCTGTAGATTACGATATTGAATTTGTTGGAGGTATTAAAAACACGGTATTTGGCGGCGAAGGCTTATTCTTTGCTAAACTTCAAGGTCCTGGAACGGTTTACGTACAATCCTTACCATTTAGCAGATTAGCTGGGCGTGTTTTGGCTAGTGCTCCAAGAGGAGGCGGTAAAGATAAGGGCGAAGGCAGCATCCTTGGTGGTTTAGGCGATTTATTGGATGGCGATAACCGATTTTAACATATTTAAGAAAGAATTATGTAAAAAGGCTACCTTTTTTAAGGAAGCCTTTTATATTTTAGCATGTATTATACGTCAATAATACAAACCCCAAATTCTATTGAATTTAAAATTCTTTTATAAGTTAATATTTATAGTTGTTTTATTATTCGGCTTTCCACTTGTATCTCAAAATGAGCATAATGGACGATTTTTAAAATATATAGATTCAGCAAGCAATTCAATAGAAAAAAAACCAAAAATTGCAGCACTTTTTTTAGATTCCATTCCCGAACCTTTAAATAAAAACATTAAAGGACATTTGGCATGTTACTACGAATTAAAAGTGTTAATTAATGATAAAAATGACGAATCATCAAAGCTATATCAAAATAGTGTATTGGCTTTAAAATATGCGGAATTAGAAAAGAATTATGATATAGCTGGTTGGGCGTCGTTAGAACTTTTTTATAATTCATATATCGTAAAAAAAGATTCTAGTGCCTATAAATACTTAAAGAAGGCTCAAAAATATTATGAACTTAGCGATAATAAAAATGGAATAGCCGAGGTTACTCAAATGCAAGCCTTAACCGCAGTTAACAGAAAGGATTATTCAAAGAGTAACCAATTATTGCTAAATAGTTTAGATGATTATAAACGTATTGAAGATGACGCCTATTATCACATGTATGCATTATTTCTATTAACAACCAATTACATCGAATTGGATAGTTTAAGTCATGCTCATAAATATTTTAAGACTTTAAGAAGTTTAAAGGACAACGCTACAATTCCATCGTCTTTACATAGACGCCATGTTGCAACTATTTATGGTTCTTTAGGAGCCTTTCACTTCAAGAAAAAAGATATCGATTCTACGCTTTTCTATTTATCAAAGTCTGAAAGTGTTAGAAATGCAATGAACGACTACGACAAAAGAAATTATTACAATCTTTATATAGACTATTATGATTTTAAAGAGGACTATAAATCAAAAAATAATTACATAGATTCTTTAAGGGTTTTGGAAGATTACGTATTGAAAAAAACCATGAATGCTAGTTTGTTAATGGGCAATACGTTAATGCAATCTGAAACTGAATTAGGAATTGAGCGAAAGGGAAAAAATACTATTAAAATTTGGCTCATAGGATTGTTTATAGTTTTGTCATTGGTTTCTGTTTTTTATGTCGTGAAACACAAACGATCAAAGAAACTAGTTTCCAGTTTCGAAAAAAATAATGATGAGTACACTTATTTAAAATCCAATCACGAGAAACTTAAGGCAAAAGTCCATGGTTTAGAAGAATACATAGTTGATGTAAAAAAAGAAATTAAAAATATTTCGTCTATAGATGGAACTGCAAATCAGCAACATAAGATAAAAGAGTTGTACAAAAATTTGCATATAAATGCACCCCTTCTTTTAGATAAAAACGAAGATCACTTAAAATTAGTTAACGAGCTAAATATAGATTTCTTTACAAGAATTAAGAATGAATTTCCTCAATTAACAAGTTCTGAAATTATAATATGTTACTATTTGTTTGTAGGCTTTAAAAGCAAAGAAATAGCTGTATTTTTAAAATCTTCTACTCGTGCTATTGAAGGTAAACGCTATCGTATTTCGAAAAAAATGAATCTTCAAAAAAGCGAACTTTCTTTAGCAGATTACCTTTACAAAACTTTTAAAAACACTTAAAGAACAATTCACTAAAGATTTATTGGTTTTAATAGATAAAAAATAAATTTGTGTAGCTGTTGTGTAGTTAAATATTATACTTTGAAACAAGGGTATATCGATATTTGTAGTAAATTAAGTTTGCATAAACCACTTTAAAACAAAAGGCAATATTTGTGTTGCAATGACTGAATAATCTAAAGGTCGGTTGAAGCGAGAAAAGCAATTATATTTTTATTTAAAATCAATTAATTCACTCTGAAAATGAAAAAACTCTACACGCTTACATTAACTATGCTTATTTCGATTTTATCGTTTGGTCAAAACGATAAAAGTTGGACTAAAATGGGAACCAGTAATAAGGAATCTTTTTATGAAGTTCAGTCAAAATTTGATAATTTTTGGGAAAATAAAACTCCAGAAAAAGGACAAGGGTATAAAATCTTTAAGCGATGGGAAAACCAAATTGCCGATAAGGTCTATCCATCAGGTGATATGTCATTACCATCTCATACTTATCCAAATTTTATTGAATGGCAAAAAAACTTTAATGATAAATTAGCCAAAGATGCTAATAATAAGATGAAAACAACTGCGGCTACATCAGCTTGGGTTTCTTTAAATCAAAGTTCAATAGCGTCAGGGTATGATTCAGGTTCAGGACGTATAAACTTTGTGACTTTTGATCCGCAAAACCCATCTACTACAATGTTTGTTGGTGCTCCAGATGGTGGACTATGGAAAACTACCAATGGAGGAACTTCTTGGACTACGAATACAGATTATTTACCAATAATAGGATGCGCAGGTTTAGTAATACATCCTACGGATAGTGATTTAATGTATTTAGCTACTGGTGATAGAGAGAGTGATAGGAGAAGTATTGGTGTGTTAAAATCGATAGATGGAGGTTTAAACTGGAATAACACAGGCTTAGTTTGGACTGCTGCTGATAATTATAAAATCACAAAAATAGTAATGGATCCAAATGATCCTCTTAAAATGATGATTACTACGGATGGTGGCGTTTTCAGAACTGTTGATGGTTGGGACACCGTAGAGCCTCAAACGATATTTGAGTATCTAACGGATATTGAATTTAACCCATCTAACTCATCAGTAGTTTATGCCGCTGGAAGGGAAATTTACAAATCTACAGATGGCGGTATTAATTGGACAGCAAACCCTAATACTGCTGGAGACTTACCTAACGCAAGTGATGTTGAACGTATTGAATTAGCCGTAACAGCTGCCGATGCAAATTATGTTTACGCTATTATTGGAAGAAGTAGCGATCAAGGGTTTGAAGGTTTTTACCGTTCAACTGATAGCGGCAATAATTTTTCAAAACAATCAACAGCTTCTACACCAAATATTTTACACTCCAGTGCTAATCCTACTGCAGCTTCAGTAGGTGGTCAAGCGTTTCATGACCTTGCAATAGCCGTTTCTCCCGCAGATAAAGATAAAATAACTATTGGCGGTATTAATCAATGGCAATCTACGGATGGTGGTGTAAACTGGAATCGTATTACGTTTTGGTTAGGGGTAAACCCAGCTTATCCTGGTGATAACTCTGAGCCAGAACCTTACATTCATGCTGATATTATTTATATTGAATATATGCCAGGAAGTAGTACTACTTTTTTCACCACTTGTGATGGAGGTATTTCTAAAACTACTGATGATGGTGTTTCATGGACCGATATAACAAGTAATATTGCAGTTGGGCAACAAACAAATATAGCTTTATCTACAATTAGTCAAGATTTTTTCTTTGCAGGTTTACAAGATATTGGTTCTATAAAATCTAATGGTGGAGTTTGGTCAATATTAAGTGGAGGTGATGGAGAAGATGGTTTTATTGACTGGTCAAGTGACAGTTATATTGTGTCGTCTACCACAAACGGAAGCTACTATTTTTCAACAGATGGAGGAGCTAGTAAACAAGATATACCATGGGCTCCAGCAATGCCGAGTGGCGAATGGTTTAGTCCTATAAAACAAGACCCTGTAAATGCTGATAAAGTTTATATAGGCGGACGTCCAGATTTATATGTGTCTAACGACTTGTTTGCTGGAAATACTACCGTAACATATAGCACAACAGGAGCAACACCGCCAAACCCAGCAGCAAATAACATTTTAAGATTTGAGATTGCACCAAGTAGTCCAAATACTATTTATGTTATTAAAGACAATGTGATTTCAAAATCTACAAATTCTGGATCAACTTGGACTGATATTACAAGTGGGTTACCTGTAAGTTTAGCAAAGCTTAAAAACTTAGCAGTTTCAAATACAGACGCATCAAAAGTTTGGGTGGTTTTTTCTGGGTATACAGATGGTGAAAAAGTTTATAAAACCACAGACGGAGGTTCAACATGGATAAACGTATCTAACGGACTTCCTAATATCCCAATGAACACAATAGTATATAGAAAAGATAATGTAAATGATGAAGTTTATGTAGGTGCAGATTTAGGAGTTTATGCTATTGATAATCTAGTTTCTTCGGCTGTTCCGTTTTTGACTGATTTACCAAAATGCGCTGTAATAGATTTAGAGATTTTTTATCCTACTCCAACTACAGGAAAACTTAGAGCTGCAACTTATGGAAGAGGTAGTTGGGAAACCGTTTTAAATACGCAACCAATAACACTTGGAACGGAAGGAATATCTGATTTTAAATCACCAGTTTTATATCCTAACCCAGTATCTGATGGTATTTTAAATGTAAAATTGGTAGATTCTGATAGTGCTTACGATTACTATTTATATAATCTGCTTGGGGAACAGGTGCTTAAAGGAAAATTAAATGTTTCTAAACCCACTATTTCTTTAAAAGATAAATCAGCTGGAACTTATATTCTAAGAATGATTAGTCAAGATAAAATGTATACTCAAAAAATAGTTATTAAATAGTGGTATGGCTAATTAAATAAATTGTTATTATCTCAAAAAAAGCCTGAAATTTATTTTAGGCTTTTTTTTTGAGGTAATTTTTAAAAAACAGGTGGTAGGTACAGCAATATCAGTAGGTAAGACTAATGGATAACAGCATGTGTTTGGTTTTTGAGTTAATTTATTGGATGGTGATAACCGATTTTAAATGTTAATTAAACTATAAATTGGCAGAGTTGAATAAATTTTTACTATTTTAGTCTTGAAATATAAACACGCCTATAATCAAATCTACTAATATTTTTAACCAAAAAAACCTTACTAATATCATGGCAAGAGCAATGCTAGAGTATACCAAAACTGTGCTTAACAAAGTTAGTTTTGACGCATCATTGTTTTGCAGAGAAGTGCAAAAGGCGCTACAAAGATTACTGCCTTATGAGATTGAAGAGCTTAAAATTTTTATTCATTCTCTTGTACAGCAAAACCCAGAATTAAATCAATGTTTAATTTATTTAAAACCATAAAAAAAAAGCGACCTAATGGTCGCTTTTTTTATTATTCTTTATTTTGATAAAGGACTTATTATTTTTACATTTTGAAATGCAATAGCACCTCGTATTATTCCTGCAATAACATCTTGTAAAGCTTCTATAATTTGCATTTTTAATTCACTTTTATGATAAATGATACTCACTTCTCGCGCTGGCGAGGGCTCATTAAAGTAATGTAAATTATGTTTTTCTTTATCGTTAATATCCAAAGTGTGTAAAAAAGGAAGTAATGTCATTCCTAATCCTTCATTTGAAAGTTTTATAAGTGTTTCTATACTGCCACTTTCTAATTGAAATTTATCCTCAGTATGGTGCTTAAAAGCTTTACATAAGTTAATAACACCATCTCTAAAACAATGGCCATCTTCAAGCAGTAGCATATCATCGATATCTAAATCTTTAACATCAATTTTTTTGTTTGCATGTAATCGATGCCCTTTAGGAATATAACTTACAAAGGGTTCAAAAAATAGCACACGCTCCTTAATACTTTCATCTTCTAAAGGTGTGGCTGCAATGGCTGCGTCTAAATGACCTTCTTTCAGTCTGGTTATAATTTCATCAGTAGTTAATTCCTCTATTTTTAGTTTTACTTTTGGGTGTTTCTTTATAAAGGTTTTTAGAAACATTGGTAGCAATGTGGGCATAATCGTGGGTATAATGCCAAGTTTAAATTCACCACCAATAAAGCCCTTTTGTTGGTCTACGATATCTTGTATGCGGTACGATTCGTTTACAATATTCCTGGCTTGATTTACTATTTTTTTACCAACCTCGGTAAGCTCAATAGGTTTTTTGCTTCTGTCAAAAATTTGAACATCCAGTTGGTCTTCAAGTTTTTGAATTTGCATACTTAAAGTTGGCTGCGTAACAAAGCATTTTTCGGCAGCTTTTGTAAAATTTTGGTTTTCGGCAACAGCCAAAACATAATATAATTGGGTAATAGTCATCGTTATCAATTTAGGCTATAAAAATATAAAAACTATCAATAAAATTTATAGAAAACCATGTTAATTATAAATTAAATTTGTGGTAACAAAAAAATAAAAATTATGACAACATTAAATAGTATTGGTTTAGACACTAACAAGACAAAAGATTTGGCCAAAGATTTAAATAATCTGTTAGCAAATTTTCAAATATATTACCAGAATTTAAGAGGTATACATTGGAATATTAAAGGCAAGCGTTTTTTCGATTTACACGTAAAATTTGAAGAGTTATACACCGATGCAAACCTTAAAGTAGATGAAATTGCTGAACGCATATTAACGTTAGGGCAAACCCCTTTACATACTTTTGAAGATTATTCTGCAAAGGCGCAAGTTCCAGTCGGAAAAAATGTTTCTGAAGATGAAAAAGCAGTTAAGTTAATTGTTGATTCGCTTACCGAATTATTAAAAATAGAACGAGACATTTTAAATAAATCTGGTGATGCTAATGATGAAGGTACAAACTCATTAATGAGTGGTTTTATAACTGAACAGGAAAAAACAGTATGGATGATGAAAGCTTGGTTAAGTTAAAACGTCTAAAATTAAAAGTTAGTTTTTACAATTTACAACTGATTACTAGCTGTGAAAAAAGCGACCATAATTTTGGTCGCTTTTTTTTTGATTGATAATCTCTTTTAGAATATTATTTTTAAATCTAAATCTTCGTCAATTAAATCGAATTTAGCCGAGGTAAATTGAGGCGGGCCGTAGTTAATTGGGTTATTTGACATGCCGTAAGATTCTTTAGGCATGCCGTTATCTTGAAAATCCATTCTTTTATTATCGTTTTGGTCATGTAAGGCCATAATCGCATAAGTTCCAGAATCAACATTTTCAAATGTTACGGTTATTTTTCCATGAACAATTTGGCTTACTGCACTTGTAATGGCTTCTCCCTTCATAAAGGTGTTTTCAGTATGAAGTCCTAAAATAACATGGCCATTATTATTTACTATGTTTTCTATGGTTACCGTTATATTTCTTAGGGTTTTGCTGTCTTGCGCATAACTAAGGTTAACTGATAATACTAGTGCGATAATTAATGTAAGTGTCTTCATGATGTATGGTTTTATTTGTTTTACACTTCAAATATCAAACACTAAGGTGGTTTTTTATAATTGTTGTTACTGAGTTGTAAGTTTTGAATGATGAGTTGTATTTTAATTTGTCACTTGACTTTGAAAAAAAAATCAGTTACCTTAGTTCCTGCCGGCGGGTAACGTCGGATATAAAACACTAAAACTATTTCATTTACGCGAAACATTGGCATTAGTATTCAATGAAACCCGATTCTATTAACATAACGCAAATAACTAAAGAAACTACCGTAAAACATCACAGTAATGATTTTGCTGTATGTTGGATTAAAAATGACGTGGAAGGTATTGAAATAGACCATGTTTTATATAAAAATGTTTCCAATTCCATTTTTTTTATTGATCCTAAATACCAATGGAAGATTTTGAAAAAAGATAATTCTACTTCTTCTGGTTATGTTTTGTACTTGGCTAGTGAGGTTTTAGATAATCCTATTTTAAGTAACCTTCACATTAATAAAGTAAGGCTTTTCAATTCAGGCGAAATTCCATTATTTAAACTAAGCCCAGGAATTGAAAAAAGAACACAGGCAATTTTGGAAATGATAGATGAGCTTTTAGGGTCTCACCTTAACCATAAAGATGATGCCATACTATCACTTTTGAACACATTTTTTGTGTACTGCGACGGACAATGCAACATTAAATCTATAGTTTCCAATAATAGTTCCAAAACAAATGTAGTCTATAAATTTAAAAAGCTTGTTGACAAGTATATAAATGAATATCATGAAGTAGCATATTATGCCTCCCTTCTTAATCTTTCTCCAAAATACTTAAACGAATGCGTGAAAGAAGTTCTGAGTGTAAGTTCAAAAAGTATCATAATTGAACAATTACTCATGAGGTCTAGGCACGCATTAAAATTTTCGAACAAAACCATAAAAGAAATCAGCTTTGAATTAGGTTTTTCATCACCCGATTATTTTAGCTATTTTTTCAAAACCCATACAGGAATTACTCCCTCAGCCCTAAGAAAAAGTTAACTGCTCCTAAAATCTATGGATTTACCGTGATTTTCACATTGCAATATTAATATTATCAATATAAATTTCGGGAAAATTTAATCATGGACAGAAAAAAATTTATAAAAACTTCGGGATTTGGATTAGGTCTTGCCTTAATTCCTAGAATGATTCAAGGCCAATCTATCGTTGCAAAAAAGAATCACGCAGTCAATACCGAATCCAAAATAGTTAAAGATTCTGAAGGTGATGTTTTGAACGTAATAGGTGATATTCAAACTCACAAACTGGTTGGTAGTGATACTGGAAACCAGATAGTTGAATGGGTTGATAATGTTGAGCCGGGTGTTGGGATTCCGCCTCATATTCACACCAAAGAAGATGAAATATTTAGAGTCATAAAAGGACAAATTGAAATAATGGTTGATGGAAAAACAACTATTTTAAACGAAGGAGATATAGCTTTTGCTCCAAAAGAAATACCACATTCGTGGAAAGTTGTTGGAACAGAAAAAGCTAAAATGATTACATCTGCTTTCCCCGCAGGCATAGAAAACATGTTCAAAGAATTAGCAAAACTTCCAGCTGGTCCGCCAGATTTTGAAAAAGTATCTGAAATTTGCGCGAAACATGGTATTAATTTTGTCTAAATAAAAATGCCAACAAAGTAAAAAAGCCATAGCGGTTTGAGTGCTAACCCGAATTGCTAATTTGTTTTACTTATGTAAATTTCAAAAATAGAAAAGGTGATTTTTTGTCCACTTCTGGCCGTTTACAAACCTATTCAAAATAATCTCAAATTCACAAATTATAAGTTTAAGTTAGCAGACACCCGGGTTAGGCCTGCCTGCCTGCAGGCAGGCGCCCAAAATAAAAATACTATTCTAACAGTCAATTTTTTTAACAAATTCATTTTTATAGCTGTGGCCTATTGGGATGCGTTTATCGTCAATAATTATTCTGTTTCGTTGTACCGAATGTATTTGGTTTATGGATACGATAAAAGATTTGTGAACACGAATAAAATTGTCTTGCCCTAGTTTTTCTTCAAACTTCTTTAGGCTGTTCAGTGTTAAAATTGGCTTTTTGTTGTTGGTGTAAATTTTAATGTAGTCTTTAAGGCCTTCTACATATTTAATTTCGTTTACATTTATTTTTAAATTCTCGTACTCAGATTTTACAAAAATATACTCTGGCGAAGGAGGAGCTGGTTTTTCAATAATTGTAGTGCTGGGTTCTTCTTTTTCGTTAATAAGGTTTAATGCTCTTGTTGCGGCTTTTAAAAACCTATGGAATGGAATCGGTTTTACAAGGTAATCGATAGCATTAAGATTAAAACCTTCTACAGCGTAATGAGAATAGGCTGTCGTGAAAATAAAGTTTGGAGTGTAGTCTAAAGATTTTATAATATCGATGCCTGAAAAATTTGGCATTTCAATATCTGTAAATATTAAATCTATTTTTTGAGTGTGTAAAATATTTGTGGCCTCGAACCCATTGGAGCATGTTGCTATTAGTTCTAAAAACGATATTTTAGAGATAAAATCTTCCAGTAATTCTAAAGCTAATGGCTCGTCGTCAATAATTATACAGGTTATCATAGGTTTTTAAGTTTTAATACTAGGTTGGCTTCGTAGCTGTTTTTCTCGTGCTTAATAGTAATAGTATGCTGGTTTGGGTAAAGTAATTTCAGCCTGTTTTTAATATTTTCTAAACCTATACCTGAGCTTTCAATTTTTGATTGTTGGTGCGATACTGAGTTGTATACATAAAATTTTAAAAGTGCATCTTCTATGTTTATTTTAATTGTGATATTGGTTTTGCCTTCAAAATCGGTACCGTATTTAAAAGCATTTTCTATAAAAGAAATAAGAAGCAAGGGCTCGATGCTAAAGTTTAAATTGCCATGAATGTTAATTTTTACATTGCTAGAATCTTTTAAACGGAGTAGCTGTAAGGAAATGTAATTTTTTATATAATCGACTTCTTTTTCAAGCGGAACTAATTCTTTATTGGTTTCATAAATCATATACCGCATTAAATCTGATAGAATAACAATAGCATTTGTAGTGTCTTTAGATTGTTTGTGCGCTAATGAATAAATACTATTTAATGTATTGAAAAGGAAATGAGGGTTGAGTTGTGCTTTTAAAAATGATAATTCGGAGTTTACTTTTTGAGACTCTATTATAACCCTTTGTTTTTCAGATTTAAACCATTCCATTCCTAATTTTATACTTGTGCTTAAAGCAAAAATTAAAAGTAATAGTCCTCCTGATGGGAAAAAACCTCTAAAATTTAGTAGAAAAGGAGATGGTTTTTTTGGTGGAAATCCTGTTCTATTGAAATCATTTGGGGGCATGAAATCTGGTTTTGGTAATATTTCTTCCATGATGTACATGAAGAACAGCCCAAAAGCAAATAAAGCTATAAAAAATAGTGCTGTTTTTTTATTTAGTAATAAGTTAGGTACCAGTAAATTGTAATTTAAATAAAAAGCACTAATCAAGATACAAGATCGTAAAACGAAGTCTTGAGGAATAATGCCAATTTTTAAATAGATTTGGCTGGCACTTATACCTAAAAAAATTATCCATAACAGCATATGGATAATAGTTGGAGGTATTTTTTTAAAATGGCTCAATATTAAAATTTTGTTCAAAAGTAGGGTAGTTGGTTCTTAAAAAAGTGCTAAATAATTGTTATACTTTTTATAAAAAAAATAAGGTTAAACAAGAATTAAATTTATAACACATAAATAATTTCAAGTTCAACCTTATTGCATAAAAAACAAATTAGCTATTAATCATCTTCATTTTCCAATTCATCTGGTCTAAATTCCCAAACATCATCAAAATAATAATTGCTACTTCTTCCCATTAATACAAATGCTTTAGTATCAAAAGAGAAAGCAGATGCATCTTGTCTTGATGAACCTTCAAAATAAGGTACTTCTTCCCAGGTATCTGCATAAGGCGTGTATTCCCAACATGTGTTGGTTACAGAGCCGCTTATTCCTGTGGCTAAATACCCTTTTCCGTTTAATGAGAAACCTGTGCTACTTGTATAAGTTATTGTTTCATCCAAGTCATCGTCATTTAAATCTGTTAAGGCAGTCCAAGTTGAGCCATCAAACGAGTAAAAATCATATTCCACACTTCCATTATGGATACCTGTGCCTATATATGCAATATCGTCTATAACAAATACCGATGCGTTTTGACGTTTTTGCCCACCAAAACCAACCACTTGTTCCCAAGTGTTTGCGGTAGCATCATATTTCCAAAAGTCTTTTTGCTCACTTCCATCATAACCGGTTCCAATATATCCGTTACCGTTTACTGAAAAACCAATAGCGCCATATCTAGCTGTACCGCCAAAATCTGCTTTTTGTGTCCATTGGTTTGTGTCTGGGTTGTACTCCCAGAAATCAGTTAATTCATTGCTGCCATCATAACCTGTTCCTATATAGCCTTTTCCGTTTAAAGCAAAGCCTACAGCGCCGCTACGTGCTGTTCCAGGAAAATCTGCTTTTTGAATCCAATAATCGTCTTCAGAATTATATTCCCAAGTGTCAGATAAATAATCGTCTCCATCATAACCAGTTACTAAATATCCTTTTGTGCCTATTGTGAAACTCACGGCGTTTCCTCTAGAATCTCCATCAAACGATGAGCTTTCAACCCAGTTTCCATACTCGTCAGAATCATCATCATCATTACTACAACCAACTAATAAAATAGATAGGATGGTGAAAAATAAAATGCTGCTCTTTTTTAATACATTCATTATTGTTACTGTTTATTATTTATACTTATTTCTTCGTTATATATTCTGCAAATTTAGAAGCTAGTACTTTTTAAAACATTACAAAATAGACCAACACGTGTTTTTTGTCTATGTTGGGCTCATTATCATCTACAAAGCATTTAATTAACTGAATATTAACATATTAACATAATTTTTACAGTTTCGTCTATAAATAACATGGGTTAGTCTATTTTCAAGTGGTATTTGTTTTGGTTACCAATAGTTTTGTTTTTTAAAAAAATGAAATGAGGTTATTTATTATTAGTAGTTTGAGTTTGTTTTTTATGTTTTCATGTAGTGATGATGTAAAAAATTATCCGGTAGGTACCGATTTTATTGAGAATAATATTAATATAACTATAGTTGATACATTTTCGATAAAGGCGGGTACTTTTAAACTCGATTCACTTATTACTTCCAGTACAAATCGTATCCTTTTAGGGAGTTTAAAGAATGAATATTTTGGAAACCTAAAAGCACAAACCTATTTTCAAGTGCAGAATTCAGACTTTTCCATAAGTACGAGCGCTGTTTATGATTCTATTGGTTTGGTTCTTAACTATGATACGTATTATTATGGCGATACTACGCAAGTACAAACTTATAAAGTACACCGTTTATTGGAATATTTTGAACCAGAGGAAGACGATGAGTTTTATAATACTTCTAGTCTTAAATATGATGAAGAGGCTTTAGGTGAAGTGTCTTTTACTCCAAGACCGAACAGCACAACCGATTCTATTTATATTTCTTTAGATCAATATTTAGGTGAAGAAATTTTTAATAAGATTAGAGATAACGAGATTAATACTACCGATGATTTTCTTCAATACTTTAATGGCCTAACCATCATACCAGATACAACTAACGATAGCCATGTTTTAGGATTTAATTTTAAAACATATTCTGATTTAGATGATAATTCTTCTATGCGTATTTTTTATACAGAAGATAATGCTGATAGTAGTGAAGATAATAATCAGGTGATAGATTTTTTCATACCATCCTCAAGTAAACAGTTTAATAATATTACCACAAATTTAGAATACACGGCTATTAGCGAACTTTCAAGTAGTGAAATCACCATTGCTAGTGATGACACAGACGATTTAATCTTTGCGCAAGCCGGCACAGGGATTGCGGCAAGAATTGAAATGCCTACGGTTAAAGATTTAAATGCGCTATCTGATGAAAGTACAACCTTAAATGCAGTATTAACGTTTAGGCCACTTCAAAATAGTTATGATGATTTAAGACCTTTAAAAGAGTCTTTGGCGGTTTATATTGTTGATAATAAGAACCGGATTGTTAGTCAACTAACCGATTTAGATTCCAATATAGTCTATGCTGTTTTAAATCAAAATAATGATGAGTTTAATGAAAACACCTATTACAGCATAGATATGGGTGGTTTTGTTGAGGCTATTCTAAGTTCAGAATACGATTTAGATTATGCCATAATGATTCAATTTGAAGATTATAGTAGCGTTGTTGATGCTGTTATAATTGATAATCTAGATGAAAATAACAACAACATTAAGCTAACTATAACTTATTTAAAGTATTAAATATATATTTAAATGAATAAAATAAAAACGTTGCTATTTATTGTGGCAATTATACCGTCATGTTATTCTCAAAATGACACTAGCACACCTTATTCTTTGTTTGGTTTAGGCGTAGAGAATAAAACGGCAACTGGAGGATTAACGGGTTTAGGGAATACAGGAATATCACAGAATAATCCAGGGGAAATAAACTTATTTAACCCTGCCAGTTTAGGAAATATAGAACTAAATACTTTTTTATATGAATTTGGTTTAAATGGTATGTATTCTACCATAAAAACCGAGAATATTAGTGAAAATACAAGCGATTATAATATCTCTCATGTTGTTATGGCCTTTCCTTTAAGGAAAAATTTAGGAATGAGTTTTGGACTTCTACCTTATACAAAAGTGGGTTATGATATTGATATAGAAAGTCCTATTGAAGGTTCTACAGAAACTTACCTTTCAAGAATAACAGGATCAGGTGGTTTAAATAAGTTTTACGTGTCTAGTGGACTAAGTTTAGGAAATAGGTTTTCATTAGGAGTAGATTTATCTGTTCTTTTTGGCTCTATAAATCAAGATACTAATGTGTATTACGAATCTTTGGTTAATATATCGGATGTTAATTATTATAACGGGTTTAAACTAAAAGCTGGATTGCAGTATGAATTAATAAAAGCTGAAAACAAAGCGGTAACCTTGGGAGCCGTTGTGGAATTACCTACAAATTTATCTGGATCGCAAAAGAGAAGCTCCTATAAAACATCTTCAAGTGGTAATAAAATTACCATTGAAGAATCTACAGAGAAT
>NZ_JBATHX010000461.1:0-5944 GCF_049667265.1 Algibacter sp.
GGTAGCTTAAAAAATGCTATAAATATCCACACGCCAGATTTTTTAGAAGAAGACAATTTAAATGTTTTTAAAGAATTAAAAAACTCTAATAAAACAGTCATTTTATTTGGAACAAACCCTCAAGAAACCAATTTACCTTTTTTACTTCTATATCAATTAGGGTATGATAATATTAAACTATTATCAACAGAAATAGGTTATGATCAAAATAGATTAATTACAAATAATAGTGATATTGAAACATCAAAAGCAGATGTTGGTGCCTTTATACAAGAATCTGTTAATAAGCAAGCAGAAGCTATGAGACTAGCCAAAATTAAAACAATACCAAAACCCAAAGTAGTGCCTGCTCCTAAAGTGGTAATTCCAATTAAAAAGAAAAAGAAAACGCCAGTTGAAGGCGGTTGCTAATTTCCAATAAAAAAAAATCAAGGTTTGAATCATTTGAAGTTTACTTGCTGTAAATCAAATCAAAATGAAAAAAAACATAGCTTTTATAAAGGAACAACTACACTTACATTTTAATGATGCTTTTGAGAAAAAGTTGATTGATGAAATAGCAGAAAATGGAACCTATAAAACGTATACCAAAAACGATATTTTAATTGATATCGGATTAGAAATGACTCATATTCCATTAATTATAAAGGGGCTTGTTAAAATCTCAAGAGATGACAGTCACGAGAATGAAATTCTACTTTACTATTTAGAAGAAGGCGATACTTGTGCCATTTCATTCATAAATTGTATTCATAGAAGCAAAAGCATGTTTCGAGCTACAGCTGAAGACGAGATTGAATGCATCATGTTTCCGGTTAATAAAATTGAAGAATGGATGATTAAGTATAAAACTTGGCGCGTTTTTATTATTGATAGTTATCATAATAGGCTTGAGGAAATGCTAGGTGTAATAAAAGAATTAGCTTTTTTTAAACTTGAAAGTCGTCTCAACAAATACCTTTCCAATCAGGCTAAAATTAGACATAGCGAAGATTTATTAATTACACATCAAGAAATAGCCAACGATTTTAATACTTCTAGAGTTGTCATTTCTAGAATTTTAAAAAGTCTAGAAAATGACGGAAAAATTAAACTTGATAGAGGTAAAATACATGTCTCCATTTCATAAAATCTGAACTAGTAAATTCTGAAATTTGACGTTTTTTCAAGTGTCTTTTTTGAATAAAAACTAAATAATTTCTACGTTTAAATTTTTACAAACAAATGTTACCTGCAAAGTTGGTTAATTCATTTTTTTAAACCAAATCGAGTAAATAAAAATACATTCTAACATATTGAAAATCAATATTTTATTTCTTCAATTCGAACTTAAAAACACTTTTTTTTCTTTGTAACATTTGTTACATAACCATGTAACAAATGATACTGTGTTTACTGGTTATGTATTAAGTAAAGATGATATAAATCATAAAAAAACACCCTCTTCAATTATAATTTTATCCCTAATAAAGCAAGTAATATTTTACAATTTTAAATGTTAATATCATGAAAAAATCTTCAGTATTTTTAATCACAATTTTTATTTCTGCTATTTTATTTTTTAGCAGTTTCACAAATTTGGATAACTCCAATTCAAATCCACCTAACGAATTTGAAATTCTATTAAATTATCTTGAAACTAACAGCAATTTTATTTCAGGTGAGTTACCCATAATTATGTCTGATGAGGTTAAGAAAAACCTTAAAAACCCTAAATACCATATTATAGATATAAGAAACGAAAGCTGGTTTGAGTATGGTCATATTAAAGATGCAGCTAATGTAGAATCAGAAAATCTATTGACTTACTTTGAAAACACCATCAACCCATCAGATTACGATAAAATAGTAATGGTATGTTACTCGGGACAATCTGCAGCCTATTACTCAAGTTTGTTAAGACTTTCAGGCTATGATAATGTTTTTAGTATGAAATGGGGAATGAGCTCTTGGAGAGAAGATTTTGCTGAAAATTCTTGGAACAAGAACATTAAAAATGATTTTGCCACCAAACTAGAAACTATTGAGAAAGCAAAACCAGAATTAGGAATACATCCAACTTTAAATACTGGAAAAACAGAAGCAAAAGACATTTTAAGAGCAAGATTAGAAACATTTTTCGCAACGCCTTATAATGAATTTATCATAAAATCATTAGATGTTTTTGATGCTCCAGAAAACTACTATATAGTAAATTATTGGGATCAAGAAAAATGTGAGGGACACATACCAGGAACTCTGCATTATACTCCAAACGCATCCTTAACTAAAGATTTACTCACACTTCCTACAGATCAAAAAATTGTAGTCTATGAAGCAACTGGTCAAAAAGCAGCCTACATAGTAGCTTACTTAAATGTTTTAGGATATAATACCGGAAATTTAGCATATGGAGAAAATAGCTTTATGAATGATTTACTAAAAGAAAAAGGCGGAGATGCGTTTACAAAAAAAGAAATTAACATGTTTCCAGTCATAGAATAAAAACCAATTTCAAATAACATTAAATATATAAGTCATGAAAAAATCATCATTATTTTTTATAGGATTATTATTGATTCCTACATTATTCCTTACTTCTTGCGATAGAGGTGACGATCCAGCAGATGGTATTGTTGGTGTTACAACTCCTAAATTTACTCTAATGAAAGAGTATATGGTAGCTAACGATCTAGATATAGGCCAAATAGACACGAATTCATTTGGTAAATTTGTTACATCTGCACCAGCCACAGCAGTAGAAGTTGACGCATTCCTTGATTCGTATTACATTATGGATATTAGAAGTAA
This sequence comes from Algibacter sp., assembly GCF_049667265.1. Classification (GTDB taxonomy): domain Bacteria; phylum Bacteroidota; class Bacteroidia; order Flavobacteriales; family Flavobacteriaceae; genus Algibacter_B. Next base: position 2,791 of record NZ_JBATHX010000461.1, read on the forward strand.
TACCGACTTTTTATCTGCTCATGTAAATGGTGCTAAAAATGTGGCTCTTGGTGATATTTTAACAGATGCAGCCAATGCAACTAAACCAATTTTAGTAGTTTGCTATACTGGCCAAACAGCGTGTTATGCAACTGCCCTATTACGTATGTATGGGTATCCTGATACAAGAGCTTTAAAATGGGGAATGTCCAGTTGGAATTCAGCAACTGCAGGTTCATGGAATAATGCAATTACAGGAAACCCTGCAGCAACCAGTAATAATTGGTCATATACCGCAGCGCCTTCTACTGTAACTTATTCAGACCCTGTAATCACTACCTTATTAACTGATGGTGAAGCCATTCTTAAAGAAAGAGTTGAGGCTGTTTTAGCCTTGGGTTTCCAAGGTGTAAATGGAACAGATGTATTAGGTAACCCAGGAAACTATTTTATCAACAACTACTTTAGTGAAACAGATTATTTAGGGTTTGGTCATATTAATACCGCTAATAGAATACTTCCTTTTACACTCGCAGACGACACTTATTTAAGTCTTGACCCAGATGCCAATACGCTTGTAACATATTGCTATACAGGACAAACATCTGCAGTAATAACAGCAACTTTAAGAGTATTAGGTTACAATGCTGCCAGCTTAAAATTTGGAATGAACGGCTTGTACAACTCTAACCCTGTATGGTCATCAAATAAATGGAGTTCATCGGTACCTAAGGATTATCCTGTTTTCTCTAATTAATTAAAAATACTAAATAAAATAATTATGAAAAACAATATATATATACTGTTTGCTCTTATGTTTCTTTTCCAGGCAAATCAAGTTTTCGCACAAGGCTGTGAAGGTGATGAACCAGGAGGTAATGATTCTATAAGTAGTCCAAGCGTTAAAATATTTGGATACGTACAACCTCAGTATGATTATAATTTTACTGATGGAGACCAACAGAATACCTTTAAGTTCAAAAGAGCTAGAATAGGTGTTTTAGGTAAAATTCACGGTGATTTCTCGTACTATTTCATGCTTGAAACGAGTCCGTTTATTGGAAGTTCCGGAGATGCGTACTTAATGGATGCATTTATATCTTATACTAAATACAACTGGGCTAAAGTCTCTGTAGGTTCATTTAAACAACCTTTTAGTTTGGATGTAGCAACACCTTGTCACTCATTAACAACTATTGATAGATCCATTGTGGCAGACCAATTAGTTGCGCCTCAAAGAGATATGGGACTTATGGTTTTAGGCGGAAACAAGTATACCAAATTTAACTATTGGGTAGCTTTAATGAATGGCACAGGATTAGGAAGTTCAGATGGAAACACTAAAAAAGACTTTATTGGTAGAGCTACGTACAAACTAACTGATTTTTTAACAGTTGGTGGTAGTTTTAGATATGGTTATCCAATACCAAACAATAACGCTGACGACCGTACAACTTTTGGTGGAGAGTTTCTAGTTGAATTAGATAAACTAAATGTGCAAGGTGAGTATATTTATGACGAAGGTGCTTACTTTTTAGGAACAACTGGCGGCTGTGGTGCAACACCTGTTGCTCTTGGAGAAAAAAGAGATGGTGCTTACTTAATGGCTTCGTACAATGTAGACGAGAAACTCCAACCTGTATTTAAATATGAATTCTTTGATCCAGATTTAGATAATAAAGACGACGGAAGCTATCAAGAAAGAATGACCCTTGGTGTTAACTATTTCTTTAACGAAAAAGTAAGATTTCAACTCAATTATCAAGCTAATATTCAAACCGTTGTTGATGTTAAAGACGATGCTTTATTAGCCCAAATGCAAATCAAATTCTAATTTAATAATTACTTCCTTTCATTATATTAATTTTTAGTTTTTAAACAAAACCTCATGACAAATGTCATGAGGTTTTGTATTCTACATGGTTATCTTTACTTAATAATTTAGCTTTCAACAAAGTGAATAAACAAGAAATTATTTTAAGAGAAAAATTAAATGATTATTACTCTAATATTTTTGAGGATGAGTTAATCGATGAAATAATTAAAGTTGGGTATTTTGATAGAATTAAAAGTGGTGAACTTTTAGTTGATATTGGTGATGATATGACGCATATTCCATTAATACTTGATGGTATTGTGAAAATTATCCGAAAGGAGAAAGAGGGTGAGGAATTAGTCCTTTACTTTTTAGAGCGTGGCGATACATGCGCCATTTCATTTGTAAACTGCATAAACAAGAAAAAAAGTATTTTTAAAGGTATTGTAGATAAGGATATCGAAGCTGTTTTTTTACCAGTTGATAATATAGATGAATGGTTGGTAAAATACCAATCTTGGCGTCATTTTATTATTGATAGCTATCATTTTAGATTGATAGAAATGGTTGAATCTATTGATAGTTTAGCTTTTTTAAAAATGAACGAAAGGGTATTTAAATACTTAACGGATAAAGTAAAAATCAATCATGATATTGATCTTGAAATAACACATCAAGAAATTGCAAATGATTTAAATACCTCCAGAGTTGTTATTACAAGACTTTTAAAACAATTACATGATGAAGGTAAAATTTATTCAACCAGAAACAGCATTAAAGTTTTGGAGTTTTATGAATAATTTTTTTATTTAGACTCAAAAATTTAGACCTAATTTATTTCACTAAAACCTTCTTCTTAAAACTACTCTTTGGCGCTTCACAGAGTGAACATTCATAGGTTTCTGGAAGGCTTTCAAAAGTTGTTTTTGGTGGGATGTTTTGCGTAATATCTCCATAAATTTCGTTGTACATAGTCATACAATCAGAACATTGGTATACTTCTTCCTCAGTAGTTTCTTTTACTACTGTTTTAACATCAACCTCTCTTTCGGTTCCTAATTGCTCGAAATATAAATGGCTTAATTCCATTAATAGACCTGGCAATTCTACCTTATCTACATCATGCACATGCATAATATATTCTTGGGTATTTTTAATTCAAAATGGAAACTAGAGTCGGTTTCTGTAATTTTTGTATCAGATGGATTTGTGCTCTTGTCTAAATTGCGATTGGAAAAATTTGAGTTCAAATGGCCTCTAAATCCGTATTTGTAATCTTTATTTGGATTTTTTGTTATTTTATTTGGTGACATGGGATCTATAATTTTTATTAAAACATTAAGTTGAGAATACTATACA
>NZ_JBATHX010000462.1:0-6580 GCF_049667265.1 Algibacter sp.
AACGCAAACCGAGTAAAGCCCTTTGTATGCCATTGGTAAAAGATCGTCTAAAAGAAGTTTGTGGCTGGATATATATTTACCATTACAATAAAACTGTGTTGCCATACCATAGCGCGCAGCATTAAAAAAATTCTTTTTCACATCCTTAAAATCCCAAAGCTTATGAATGTTTTTAAAAGTCTTTGGTTTTCCCATCATAACACCAACCCAAAGCATCATATTAGCAATTTCATCAGCAGTTGTAGGACCTGCTGGAATATATCTATTTTCAATTCTGAGGTTTGGCTTCCCTTTCATTACACCATAACATACTCTATTCCAAGGATACACGGTACCATTATGTAATTGTAAAGCTCGAAGTTTTGGTATTTCGTTGTTTTTTACCATATCTACACTATTTCGTGTGAAATCTGTTGTTAAAAAACTTCTAAATCTTGAAATGTTATTTTTAAAAATATCGGTTATAGTGCCTCGTTCCCAATCGTTACCAAAACTAACTCTAGATTGTATTTCGTTTAATAAATAAGAGTTTACTCTAGTATCAATGCTTTGAGTAAATAATGCGATTCTAGTCTCGCTCCATAATTCTTTTCCAAATAATATTGGAGAATTAGTACATGTGCTTAAAATGGGTCCGGCGATGGCTTGTGCCCAATTGTAATTATCTACGAAATCTTTTTGGGGCAATTGCAAATGCATTTGAAAACTGGTATTACACCCTTCTAACATTACTGAGTCGTGTAATAAATTCAACTCATCCACGCCTTTTATATGAATATCAAAACTTTTTCTACGGGTTTGTTTTATGGCATCATTTAAAAAAGAATAACGCTCTACGTCGGTCATGTTATCTTCCCCAACATTGTTTACAGATAATGACGGTAAAATGCCTGTCAGCACAATTTTAATGTCTTTTTTTGCTGCTATTTTTTTAGCCTTATTTAAATACGATTCTAATTGTTCATGAAGTTTTGAAAAACAGTCGCCACCAAGCTCAAAGGTGTCTAAATTAAGTTCTAAATTGTAGTTTCCAATTTCAGTTGTAAAATGTTCGTCATTAATATCTTCAAGAAGCTCTAAGGATTTGCTTTCTGGTAAAAATTCATTATTTACCATACAAAACTCTTGCTCTGCACCAATTCTTAAAGGCTTTTCTTCAATCATATTCTTTTCAATCATGAGGTCCAGCGCCTCTATATCATTTAATAAATGATGCACATAATTTGCTCTATCTTTTTTCGATTTTAATTTAGAAACATTTAAATCACCCATGACGCTTTTCAATTGGTTTATAAGAGATTAAATTACGCTACTTACGGCATTTTAAAAATGATTTATATCATATAAAGTCTTTATGTGTATGGTGTTAATTGTTATTCCTATTTTTGTAAGCATAAATCTGTCTATGTCTAAAACCTATTCTAAAAAAGATAAACTTAAAAGCAAAAAACTTATTGACCAATTGTTTACAGAAGGGCAATCGGTTTCTGCTTTTCCGTTGCGTTTGGTGTATTTAGGCGCTTCTTTTGAAGATGAAGTTATTGCTAAAACAGGCGTTTCGGTAAGTAAACGAAATTTTAAAACAGCAGTTGATAGAAACCGTATAAAACGTTTGTTAAGAGAAGCTTACCGACTAAATAAAGCGACCTTTTTTAACAATTTAACAACGCAACATGCGTTTATGATTTTGTACATTGGCAAGGACAAACCCACATTTACCCAAGTTGAAACCAGAATGAAGGTTTTGTTTGAAAAGTTTTCAAGCAAAATTTCAGAAAAATAAAATTCACATGAAAAACATACTAAAAAAGAAAATCATTATCCCAATACTAGCTTGTGTTGTATTCTTTTCAACAACTGCTTTTAAAAACGATTTTTTTGAAATAGCTAAACAAATAGAAATTTTTACCACATTGTTTAAGGAGTTAAACATGAATTATGTGGATGAAACCAATCCTGGTGAATTAATGGATACTGCTATTAAAAGTATGTTAGCAGATTTAGATCCGTACACAAATTTTATGAACGAGCAAGATGTTGAAGCTGCTCGAATAAATAATACGGGCGATTACACAGGTATTGGAGCAAAAATAAAAACCCTAAAAGACAAGTTAATTGTTATTGAGCCTTATAAAGATTATCCAGCGGACAATGCGGGATTAAAAGCTGGTGATGAAATTATAAAAATAGGAAATATTCTAGTTGAAGATTATGATGACCATGCTGGCGATTTATTAAGAGGCACATCAGATTCTTCGGTTGAAGTAATCTATAAACGTCAAGGGAAAACTCAAACTGCTACTATAAAACGTGCAGAAGTTGAAATTAAAGCGGTACCGTATTTCTCTTTAATAAATGACAAAACAGGCTATATTGTTTTAAGCAGATTTAGCAAAAAAGCCTATGCTGAAACCAATTATGCTTTACGCGATTTAAAAGCACAAGGCGCAGAAACTATAATTCTCGATTTGCGAGGAAACCCTGGCGGATTGGTTAACGAGGCTATTAAAATTGTAAACCTATTTGTGCCTAAAGATCAGTTGGTGGTTACTACAAAATCGAAAGTAAAAAAGTATAATAGAACCTATGTTACCAAAAACGACCCTATTGATGCTGACATTCCATTAGTGATTTTACTTGACGGAAGTAGCGCATCGGCAAGCGAGATTGTGTCTGGCGCACTTCAAGATTTAGATCGTGCTGTAATTGTTGGCTCTAGAAGTTTTGGGAAAGGTTTAGTTCAACGCCCTAAAATTTTAACCTACGGCACTCAGGTAAAAATCACCATTTCTAGATATTACACACCTTCAGGAAGATGCATTCAATCTTTAGATTATTGGAATAGAAACGAAAAAGGAGAAGCAGTTAAGGTTAAACAAGAAAACTATAATGCTTTTAAAACTAAAAATGGCCGACAAGTTTTTGATGGCGGTGGTGTGTTTCCAGATGTGCAAATAGGCTCTAATAAAATATCACCTATTACTACTGCCATAGAAAATAACAATTTAATTTTTGATTATGCCACTAACTATTATTACAACCATACTATTAATGATATAAACACCTTAAGCCTTACTGATAAAGATTTTTCAGAATTTAAAAACTACTTAAAAACGAACAACTTTTCTTTTGAAACAGATACAGAAAAAGCGCTTCAAAAAGCATTTGAAACTGCCAAAAAAGAAGAACTAAACGATAACATTGAAAGCGATTATAATACCCTTATTTCTAATTTAAACAGCTCTAAAACTCAAGTTATTGATGAAAATAAGGCATATTTATTAGAGTCACTAACTCAAGATATTGTGAAACGTTACGTGTATAGAGAAGGTCTTTATGAGTATTTAGAAATACATGATCCAGAGATTAAAAAAGCCACAGAAATACTTGAAAACCAATCAATATATCAAGGTTATTTAAAATAAATTTCATCTTTTAATGCTATAAGAATTTTAAACAAAACCCTTTATATATAGGCTTCTGGCATGGTTTTAGATTAAAAATAGTATATTTATCACCTATTCAACGCCCTTTTATGAATAAATTATTGGTACTAATATTATTTACTCTCAGTAGTGTTTTTTCTTTTTCTCAAAAAGAATTAACACAAGAGGTTTATTTTGACACCGATAAATACGAGGTTCCAAGTACAGAAGAAAACCGCTTATTATTATTTATTTCTAAATTAAATGATATTGATATTGAGTCCATTTCAATATTTGGTTTTTGTGATGATAGAGGGGCAGACTCCTACAATTTAATACTTTCACAACAACGCGCAGATGCCATTAAAGCCATTTTTGCAAATAACGAAATAAGTGAAACTTTAATAACTAATGTAGATGGCAAAGGCAAAATACTACTTAAAATTATTGAAGAAGAAAATCTTTTAAAAATAAGAGGTTTAAACCGAAAAGTTGAAATTATTGTAAAAGCAAAGCCACCAAAACCAGTTGTTATAAAAGTATTAGATAGTACACCAAAACCTAAAAAAGATAAAAACGTTGTTGACCTTATAAAAGATGGTGCAAAAGGTGATAAAATTTTATTTAAAAATATTCTTTTTAAAACGGGATATCCAACGGTCACATCAAGTTCTAAAAAAATTCTGGAATCTATTGCTAATGCGCTTCTTGAGCGTGAAGATATTTATTTTACCATTCAAGGGCATGTGTGTTGTACTCAAAACACTAGAGATGCATTAAATAGAAAAACTAAAAAACGAGATTTATCTGAAGCGAGGGCCGAATACGTTTACGATTATTTTATTAAAAAAGGTATTGACAAAAAACGCATGCGACATATTGGAATGCGGAGAAAATTTCCGCTAGGTGGCGATCCTGAATTTGATAGGCGTGTAGAAATACTTATCACCTATACTGGTGAACAAGCTAAATAAACTTCCATGTGCCTCAAAACTAAGTTTATTATAATTAGTTTCTGTTTCATTTCTTTAAACAGCCTTTCACAAAACACATTTGTTCCTGACGATAATTTTGAACAAGCCCTCATTGATTTAGGTTATGATACAGCACCTTTAGATGATTTTGTATTAACATCAAACATAAGCGGCATAACTGATTTAGATATTACAAGCAGAAATATATTAGATTTAACAGGTATTGAGGATTTTGTTGGTCTCACTAATTTAGATTGTTCGGACAACCAATTAACCGTTTTAAATATTGATCAGAACACCAACTTAACTGAGTTGTATTGTAGCGATAATCAAATTACCAATTTAGACCTAAGCAACCAACCAAACTTAGTCAGATTATGGTGTTTTAATAACCAATTATTAACTCTAAACGTTACGCAAAACCCTGGTTTAATTTCATTGCGTTGTGAAGACAATCAATTAACAAGCCTTGATGCTTCTAATAATATAAACCTAAATGTATTGGTTTGCGAGCGCAATCAAATCACCACAATCGATATTTCTAATAGTATCGTATTAAGCAGGCTTCAATGCGGGAATAATGCTTTAACGTTTTTAAATCTGAATGATAATACAAACCTTTCTTATTTATCATGTGAACAAAATCAAATTACCAATTTAAACTTATTCAATAATAATCGGTTGTCGGTATTAATTTGTTCAAGTAATGAATTAACAAGACTGGACCTTTCTCAAAATCCTAACCTAACGGATGTTGACTGCAGTTTTAATAACCTTTGTAGTTTGAATTTAAAAAATGGAAACAATAATAAAATAGTTTTAATGAACTTTGAATCTAATCCAGATTTAAATTGTGTTGTTGTCGATAATCCTAACGAAAGTCATACTTCTTGGGTTCCAACCACATTTTCAAACTATGTAAATTCACCTGAAGTATGCAGCAATTTTATACCTATTGATTCTTTAGAAGATGTTATCGGAACAAGTTTCATATTACCAACAATTAGCAATGGTAATTATTTTAGTGAGTCTGGTGGCATGGGCACATTATTAAATGCTGGAGACCAAATTACAACCACGCAAACTATTTATATTTTTAATGACACGCCTTGTTATAGTAATGAAAGTAGTTTTTCTGTTTTTATAAATAATGAAGATTATTTTATCCCTAAATACTTTACACCTAATAATGATGGTTTTAATGATTTTTGGCAAGTTTATGATAAATTAAACCTTGTAAATAATATTTCTATTTATAACCGCCATGGAAAGCTTATTAAGTTTTTACCAAATACAAAAGCTAGTTGGGATGGTACTTTTAATGGAAAATTATTAAGTAGTGATAGTTATTGGTACGAAATTGTATTAAACACCCATGAAGTTTTACGAGGGTATTTTGCTTTGAAACGATAACTAATTTTTTATCATGGCAATATGTGGTATATCATCTTCAAGATACTCATTGCCTATTTCGTTAAATCCTAAACTGTTATAGAATTTTTTTAGATAAACTTGTGCTGAAATTTTTATAGAGGTTTCCTTAAAATGATTTTTTATCGCTTCCGCGGAAGCGTTCATAATATCAAAACCATATTGGTGTTGTCTTTCAATTTTAGCTACTACTACTCTACCAATACTAGCCAAATCAAAGTAATCGCCAGGTTTAAAAATACGTGTATAAGCCACCAACTTATAGTTTTTAAAACCTAATACATGAAGTGCTTTTTCATCTTTTCCATCAAGATCTTGATACACACAATTTTGCTCTACTACAAAAACGTCGCTTCGTAATTGAAGTAAGTGGTATAACTCCTGTTTAGTGAGTTCCTCAAAAGTTTTGACTTTAATTTTTAGCATTAAATTTATTTTGTCATTCCTGCCGTCGCAGGAATCCATTATGAAATGACATTAGTATTAAAAAGATTTCCGTAATCACGGAAATGAAAAAATAACATAATTAATCCTGCACAATCACATCCTTAGCATCATCCTTTCCATATTCCGGTTGAATATTTACGTGGTTAATATCGTAGTTATGATACACGAAATCTTCGATTTTATGCAAAATAATATCAAATTCAGATAAGGTGATATCCTTTTCAAAATCAATATGAGCTTCTAAATGAATTTCATCTTCATTAAGTTGCCAAACATGCACATGATGCACGTTTTTAATAGCAT
>NZ_JBATHX010000463.1:0-1808 GCF_049667265.1 Algibacter sp.
TGTAAGAGCAAAAGATTTAATTACTCAGTTTTATGATGAAAAAAAAGCAACTGCAAATCAATTTATTTGGGGATTGTTTTTATTGACTATAGGTTTGTTTCAAAAAGTAGTTATGGCTGACACCTTATTGGCTGATACTTCAGATACCGTTTTTGGTGCTGGAAAAGTATTGCATGGTATTGATGCTTGGATAGGAACCATAGCCTTTTCAGGGCAAATATTTTTTGATTTTGCTGGGTATTCTACCTGTGCCATTGGAATTGCATTAATGCTAGGAATCGTTTTACCAGACAACTTTAAATATCCTTATGCGTCGCTTGGTTTTTCAGATTTATGGAAACGTTGGCATATATCCTTATCATCATGGTTGCGAGATTATTTGTATATCCCTTTAGGTGGAAATCGTCATGGCATAACAAGATTGTATGTTGCGCTTATGCTAACTATGTTGTTGGGTGGATTATGGCATGGAGCAGCTTGGACCTTTATGGTTTGGGGTGGTTTACATGGCACCTATTTAATTTTAGAACGCCTGCAAAGACGGTATTTACCATTCAAAATCACTAAATGGAATGGCATTTTTTTAGCTTTCACAACCTTTAGTTGTGTTAATATAACTTGGGTGTTTTTTAGAGCTAGAGAATTTGATACCGCTTGGAATATGATTAAATCCATGTTTTATATGCAAACCGACGGTGCTAAAATTTTGCAATCTTTTGATATAATAAAAGTTTCAATTGTTATTGGACTTTTATTTTTATGTCATTGGGTAATGCGTAATACTTCCATGAAAGAAGTATCTTTAAAAACCCCAACATGGTTATTGGGTGTTGTTTGGGCCATTATGTTTTTCTTAATTGTTATAGCACAAGGTAGTGGCGAGCAATTTATTTATTTTCAATTTTAATAAAACCTAGTTGCGTTTATGATTATTAATAAATCCAAAACTTTAAACTTCATTGTATTATTTTTAATATCAATTCAATTATTCTCTCAATCAAATGAGTCTTCACTAAAAAGTGAAATTTTTGGTAAGTTACTTGATGCTTCTCAATATGAAGTTATATACGCTTCAGTAGTGCTAATTAATAAAGACTCAACTAAAGTAAATAGTGCCATAAGTGATCCTGATGGTAAATTCAAGTTTTACAATGTTAATCCTGGCATATATAGGCTTATTATTAAACATATTGAATTTGATACTTATACTTCAGAAGCATTTGAAGTTTTAAAAAGTGAAAGTAAAGTTATTCCAACCATAACCTTAAACCCAGCAAAAAACACTTTAGATGAAGTTGTTATCACACAAAAAAAAGCACTTATTGAGGTTAAAGCAGATAAACTCATTTTTAATGTTGCCAGTAGCCCAAGTGCATCGGGTTCAAACGGATTGGATTTATTAAAAATGTCGCCCGGTATTACGCTAGATATTGATAACAGTATTTCTTTACTTGGCAAAGGCAATGTGCAAGTTTATCTTAATGGCATCCAATCTAGGTTATCTGGAAATGATTTAACCACGTTTTTACAAAGCTTAACTTCGGATGTTATCGATTCAATTGAAATCATTTCTAATCCGCCTTCAAAATATGATGCTGAAGGTACAGGTGGCATCATTAATATAAGGATGAAAAAGAATGTCGCTACTGGTTTTAATGGAAGCGCTACGTCAAGTTTTACAAAAGGTGTTGAATATAGATATAGTAATAATGTGTCTTTAAATTTTGGTAGCGAAAAAATAAAAACCAATTTCGATATCACACAATCTCATAATAATTATTTAGAGATTTTTAATGATATTAAAGAAC
>NZ_JBATHX010000464.1:0-3229 GCF_049667265.1 Algibacter sp.
AATTATGCCTCATCAGGTCAAACCTTTTCTAGTGAAGGAAACATTATACCAACGCCAAGCACCGATTTTGACTATAACAGAGATATTTACTCAGCTTATTTCACCTATGGAAAAACACTTGAAAAATGGAATTACCAAATAGGATTACGCGCAGAACAAGTTAATGCGAGTGCTGATGCTTTAAAAACTTTTGATGACAACAGCACAGAACTTTTGCCATTTACAAACGATTATTTTCAAATTTACCCATCGGCGTTTCTAACGTATAACCAGTCTGACAAAAACTCGTATCAATTAAGTTTTAGTCGTCGGGTTGACAGACCAGGATTGCAACAAATAAATCCTATTAGAGAATGGAGTACACCGCGTATTTCGTCCTTTGGAAACTCAGAATTACAACCACAATTTACAAACTCCATAGAAACCAATTATACAAGGCAATTAAAAAATGGAAGCATTACTGCTGGTGTTTTTTATAGAATTATTGAAGATAACATTAGCCGGTTCGTATTTATTGACAGAACCGATGTAACCTCTGGAAACTCCATTTTATCTTATGACAATTTTGATAATACCTCAGCATATGGTTTGGAGCTTTCAACAAATTATCGCCCAACAAAATGGTGGAGTTTAAATGCAAGCTTTGATTTATACTCGCAAACACAACAAGGTATTACTGAAAGATTAGATACCAACGATATCCAAAATGCCACTATTGATAATATAGTAAGGCAAAACGTAGAAGTTAACAACGTTATTTGGAATTTAAGAGCGTTTAATAATTTTAAAGCCTCTAAAAAATTAAGCTTTTCGGTATTTGCTATGTATCGCGGTGAAGAAGAAGGCATTCAATTTACAAGAAAACCGATGTTTATGTTAAATACAGGGATGCGTTATAGCTTTCTTGAAGACGATAGAGCAACCTTTAGCTTTAATTATAGTGACATTTTAAACACTATGAAATTTGAATTTGAAGGCGATTCACCCTACCCTGCAATTGGCGGTTTTAATTGGGAAAGCAACACGTGGAACATAGCCCTTTCATATAGATTTGGTGGTGGCAAGTTCCGTGCATTAAAAAGAAAACAAAGAGACGACAACACCCAATCTGGTGGTGGCGGATTTTTATAATATTTAATAACCTGCATAATATTTGATGGTTAGTGTATTTGCAGAATTATTGAATAAGAAACCCCTAAAAAAATAATTTTTTAGGGGTTTTGCTTTATATTTTATTAAAACTGTTAAAAAAAATGTTAAATCCTAGTATTCAATACAATAAACCATAATAAACTTACGTTATATTATACAACCTAAACCAAAAAGACGAAGTCGTAATTATTTAGAGTTAGTCATCTTCACAACACAAATTCGTATTTTAGGATTAGAATACTTAACAAAAAGCTCGAAACTCGTTTCGGGTTTTTTTTGTGTAAAATGTTAAAAATCAGTTAAATAAATAGTTCGATGTAATATTTAAGACAATTTTACGTCTTATATATGAAGATTCTTCATCTTAGTGTTAGTTGAAGTTGATTAATAGCTAGAAAAACCCAAAACTAAAGTTTTGGGTTTTTCGATTTTGTGATATTATGCAAATAAACTTTGGCTGCAAACTGAATACTGGCGTGTGCAACCTTACCCGCTTTAGGCCTGCCTGCCGGCAGGCAGGGATTGAACGGTCTGTTTGAACTCCCCGACCTTGGGAGGGAGCGAGTAGTGAAAGCCCGACGACGACCTAAGGAGGCGTGACCTACCTGCCGGCAGGCAGGCGCCCAAAAAATTATTTTAAGCCCATTTAATTATGGCACTTGCCCATGTAAATCCGCTACCAAAGGCTGCCAAAACCACGTTATCGCCTGGTTTTATTTTACCTTCTTCCCAAGCTTCGGTTAGCGCGATAATAACGGAAGCGGCCGTTGTGTTACCGTATTTCATGATGTTATTAAAAACTTGGTCGTCGCGCAAGCTGAATTTTTTCTGGATAAATTGAGCAATTCTAAGGTTTGCCTGGTGCGGAATGAGCATATCGATGTCCTCTTTTTGCATGCCGTTTTTTGTTAGGCCTTCCACAATCACTTCACTAAAACGCACTACCGCGTGTTTGAATACGAAGGTGCCGTCCATGTATGGGAAATAAGATAAATCTTCTTCACCAGCTTCTAATATTTCAGGAACCCAATGAGCAATACTCGGGCCTTCTACAATTAATTTATCGGCATATTTTCCTTCGCTATGCAAATGGGTGGAGAGGATTCCTTTTGTTGTATCTTCTTCTCTTGAAAGCACGCAGGCTCCTGCTCCATCACCAAAAATAACGGTTACGCCGCGGCCTCGTGTAGATTTATCTAATCCATTACTGTGGTATTCTGCGCCAATAACAAGAATATTTTTATACATGCCTGTTTTTATAAATTGGTCGGCCACAGAAATGGCATACACAAAACCAGAACATTGGTTACGAACATCTAAAGCGCCAACGGTTGGCATATCCAACATGTCTTGAATTTGCACGCCGCAGCCAGGGAAATAAAAATCTGGACTAAGGGTAGCGAACACAATAAAATCGATATCGTCCTTTGTTAAACCAGAGCGTTCAATAGCAATTCTAGCAGCCTTAGCTCCCATAACTGCTGATGTATCTTCTGATCCTTCGGGAATCCACCTACGTTCTTTGATGCCTGTACGTTCTTGAATCCACTCATCGTTGGTATCCATCATTTTAGATAAATCGTGATTAGTCACCACATTTTCAGGAACGTATTTGCCTAGTCCTATAATTTTTGAATTATACATGATCAATATTTTGTTATTTTCATTTACAAGATAAATATAATTTAAAAACTATTTCATTTATTATTTTAAAGAAATATAAACTCTGCCCTTTTTAACTTAATTTTAGTAAGGTTATGTTTCATGTTTATTTAAATTTAATGCTTTAACAAAAAGCAATTAAAAAAATGAAAAACCTTTTACTGTGTTATTTTCTAATTTCGGGAATTTGGGTTACGGCTCAAGAAAATTTAAACTACCAAAAGCCATCTGAAGAAATTTTAGTTTTAGCAGAAGCTACTAGAGCGCCTTCCATTCGAATAGATAGTAAAGGTGAAAATATGGTGTTTTTATACCGAAGTGCCTATAAAAATATTGAAACACTTTCAGAAGAAGAAATGCGACTTGGCGGTTTACGAATTAACCCTAAAACAAATATTAACAGCAGGCAATATTA
>NZ_JBATHX010000465.1:0-6135 GCF_049667265.1 Algibacter sp.
CCAAGGTTTACGATGTATTTGTCTTTACCAAAATCGTTAATCATTTGGTGTACCATTTTTTTGATTTCTGCCGGTGGCGAAAATAAGCGTGTTGGGTCGAAATTACCCTGAAGCGTAATGTTTCCGCCAGATAAATAACGCGCGTTTTTGGGTGAACACGTCCAGTCTACACCTAAAGCAGAAGCTCCAGATTTTGCCATGTCCCCAAGTGCGAACCAACAGCCTTTTCCGAAAGCGATAACCGGAGCATCATCTTTTAAAGCATCGATAATTTGTTGGATATATTGCCACGAAAATTCTTGATAATCGACTGGTGAAAGCATGCCTCCCCAAGAATCGAAAACCTGAACGGCGTCGCATCCTGCTTTTACTTTTTCCTTAAGATAAGCAATAGTTGTATCGGTTATTTTTTGTAATAATTGGTGAGCTGCAATAGGGTTTGTAAAGCAAAATTCTTTGGCTTTATCGAAATTTTTACTGCCTTGACCTTGTACGCAATAACATAAAATAGTCCAAGGTGAACCCGCGAAACCTATTAATGGGATTTCGTCGTTTAATTTTTCTTTGGTTGCTTTTATGGCTTGATAAACGTAATCTAAAGCTTGCGTAACATCTGGAACAATAACATTATCGACGTCTTTTTGTGATCGAACAGGATTTGGTAAATACGGACCAAAATTGGGTTTCATCTGTACCTCAATATTCATGGCTTGAGGAATTACTAAAATATCACAGAATAGAATCGCGGCATCCATTCCATAACGACGGATGGGTTGCACAGTAATTTCACTTGCTAATTCTGGAGTTTGACAACGTGTAAAGAAATCGTATTTAGCCTTTATTTCCATGAATTCTGGAAGATAACGTCCTGCTTGACGCATCATCCAAACTGGTGGGCGGTTTACGGTTTCTCCTTTTAATGCTCTTAAAAATAAATCGTTTTTAATCATATCTCTTTAAACGTAATACTCATTAACCAACTCAATCACACTCTCAACAGTTGGTACTTTTGCAACTCTAACATCCTTAAAATGTTTCTTAGCTTCTTTGGCTGTGGTTTCTCCAATACAAAATGCGATCACTTCATTTTTATTGCTGCGTACAAAACTTTCAACCGTTGATGGACTGTAAAACATAGCGGCTTCAACGGATTCGGCCACTTTTATGCCATCGTATTTTGTTTCGTAAGCTTCTATTTCGGTAACTTCAATATTGTTTTCTTCTAAAATGTTTGGTAAATCATCTAGTCTTAAATCGCTACAGAAGTATGTAACTTTAGTGCCTTCAATATAATCAACTAAATATTCAGCCAGTTTTTTAGCATTCTTTTCGGTGTGCTTAACCTTGCCTATTTTGTTTTCTACCAAACGTTTTGTTCTTCTGCCAACACAGTAAATATTTTTAAACTGTAACTCTATGGCTGAATAATTTGTAGTTAACGATTCTACCGCGTTTTTACTGGTAATTACGACATTTTCAATTTCATTTTTTAAGAATCGCGGGTGAATTCTGTTCAAACTTATTTTTATAAAATCTGAACTTTCTGCTATTACTTTTTCATGAAACAACAAACGTTGATCTTCAGTAAAACTCTTGGTAGAATATACATTTGTTTTCCTGTCGGAATTTTTAATTTTATCCATTAAACGTTTTCCGCCACGTTCAATAACAAAATCGGCACAATAATGCGCCATATCATTGTGTTCGCCTAGTTTTTTAACTCGGGTAACATCAATTCTTTTAGTGCCATCTGGACTTAATAAAACACCTTTAAAGTTGATTTCCTCATCTTTAATATATGCTAAAGCGCCAATTGGAGCTGTACAACCACCTTCAAGTTTGTTTAGAAATTCGCGCTCAATAGTGGTACAAATTTCGGTTTCTTCGTGGTTTAGTGAAGCACATGCTTCTTTTACAAAATCATCCTCGTCTAAAGCCGTAATCATGATTGCGCCTTGTGCAGGAGCTGGTATCATCCATTCTAAATTGATAGCTTCTTCTGGTCTTATCCCTATTCTACCTATTCCAGCGGCAGCAAAAATTGCCCCATTCCAATCACTATCTTCCAATTTTTCTAAACGCGAATTTACATTGCCGCGTAAATCTGTAATAGTATGTGTTGGAAAACGGTTTAGCCATTGAGCTCTTCGGCGTAAGCTACCTGTTGCTATAACAGCTTCTTTAGCGCCTAAAAACTCTTCATTGTCTTTAAAAACAAGGGTGTCATTTACGTTCCCACGTTTTAAAACTGCTGCTTGTACAATGCCTTTTGGTAAAACTGTTGGTACATCTTTTAGAGAATGTACGGCTATATCGATAACATCATTCAACATGGCGATATCTAAGGTTCGGGTAAAAATACCAGTTATTCCTAGCTCATAAAGTGGTTTGTCTAAAATTAAATCGCCCGTAGATTTTACGGGAACGAGTTCGGTTTTATGACCAGCTTCTTCAAGTAAACTTTGTACTATTTTGGCTTGCCAAAGTGCTAATTCACTATCGCGCGTGCCAATTCTTATAATTTTAGACATTGGTTTTTTTAGGTTCTTCTAACTGAAATACTTTTTTAATAAGTTCCAAACTATCATCAGTAGAAATAGCATCATCTTTTAAATGATGTGCAAAATGATTGGTGATTTTTTGAATGATGTTATTGCTAATTAATTCGGCTTGCGCTTCATTGAAATTCGCATTTTTCTTACGTTGCGTATCTAATTCGGCACTAGCAAAATCAGCTAATTTATGTTTTAAAGCTTTAATGGTTGGTGCAAATTTTCGCGTTTCTAACCAACTGTTAAACTCTCCTTTAATATCTTCTATAATCGCTTCCGCGGAAGGAATATGCGCTTTTCTAGCCTCCAAATTATCATCCGTAATTTGAGATAAATGATCTAAATGAACTAAAGTTACATTATCTAATTCCCTCACATTTTCATTAACGTTTTTCGGAATTGATAAATCTAATATTAGAAGCGGTTTTTTGGTTTGAATGATATGTTTATCAATTGTTGGGCGTTGAGCACCAGTAGCTACAATCAAAATATCAGATGCGCTTACTTCCTCTTGTAAATTAGCATAATCTTTTACCAATAAATCAAATTTTCCAGCAATTTGTTCCGCTTTGTCTTTGGTTCTGTTTATTAAAGTTATATGCTTATTTTTTGTATGTTTTACAAGGTTTTCGCAAGTATTTCGTCCAATTTTTCCAGTTCCAAATAATAGAATATTTTTGTCTGAAACATTTTCAACATTTTTGAAAATATATTGAACAGAGGCGAATGAAACCGAAGTTGCGCCTGAAGAAATATCAGTTTCAGTTTTAATGCGTTTACTAGCTTGAATAACAGCATTTACTAAACGTTCAGTAAAATGATTTAGTAATCCGTGTTTTCTTGAAAGTTTTGTGCTTATTTTTAACTGGCTAATAATTTCAAAATCGCCTAGAATTTGACTATCTAAACCAGACCCTACACGAAACATGTGTGAAATAGCCTCTGCGTTTTTATAAACATAGGCTACCTTTTGAAATTCTTCAACGGTTCCACGAGTATTTTCGCAAAGTAATTGGATGAGTTGAAACGGGTGTTGTGCAAAACCATATATTTCGGTTCTGTTACAAGTAGAAGTTACTACCAAACTTTCAATGTCATTTTCTTTAGCCTGATTAAGTAATGCTAGCTTGGAGTTTTCATCCAAACTAAAATGTCCTCTTATATCCGCATCGGCTTTTTTGTAACTTAAACCAATAGCATAAAAGGAACTACTTTTACTAATATTGTATTTCTGCATTGCTATACCTGAAAATGTGAAGCAAAAATATAAGTAAGGTTGAAACAAAAGTAACGCTTAACGAACTTTTAGTATCGTTTGTGGTTTTTTAACGTTGTTTTTTTAAAAATCTTGGTAAATGTCATATTTTTGTAGTGAATTAGGCAAGTTTTATATGCTTAGTTTAGAATGAATCTAAATAAAATACTTATGAGTCAAGAGTTAAGTGCAAATAAAAGTATCGCTAAAAGTTCATTTGAAGAAACAATTATCGAAGATGGATTTTTAATTTTAATGTTTAAAAACGACGAGCATGTTCCTCAAAGTGTTGCTAAAGAAATAGATAGCTCTTTTTTGCAATTTCATTTTTGTGTTAAGGGATCCACCAAGTTTGTTTTTAATCAAGGGCGATATGCTTTGGATATAAATGAAGAAAACTCATTGTTGCTATATAACCCGCAACGAGAATTACCTATCAATCTTCAGGTAGATCCTAATTCTTGGATTGTTTCAGTTTTAATTTCGATTAAAAAGTTTCATGGGTTGTTTTCTCAAGAAGCCGATTATATTACTTTTTTAAGTGAAGATAATCGAGATAAAAAATACTATAAAGATGGTGTTATATCGCCATCCATGGCCATAGTTTTAAACCAATTAATAAATTATAATCTTAATCAATCTATAAAATCATTGTATTTTAAAGGGAAAGCTTATGAGTTGTTAAGTTTATATTTTAATAGAAGTGAAGATGCTAATGTGGAGCAATGTCCATTTTTAGTTGATGAAACTAACGTGATAAAAATAAGAAAAGCAAAAGAAATTGTGATTTCAAGAATGGCTGAACCACCAAGTTTACAAGAGCTCTCAGATGAAATAGGTTTAAGTCTTAAAAAACTGAAAGAAGGGTTTAAGCAAATTTATGGCGATTCGGTTTTTAGTTTTTTATTCGATTATAAAATGGAAGTTGCTAGAAAATTGTTGGAAGCTGGGAATGATAATGTGAATGAAGTAGGGCATAAGGTGGGTTACAGCACCTCAAGCCATTTTATTTCAGCCTTTAAAAAGAAGTATGGTACAACCCCAAAAAAATATGTGATGTCCTTAGGATAAATTTTAAAATGAAAGTCTTGAACACTATTTTAGACTAAGTTAAAAATTAAAAGCCCGTAAAAAATGAAATACCTAACCCCAGAAATTGAAGCCTTATTAAAAAACAGTAATTTTGGAAAATCTTTAGCACGAACAAATGTGTCTTGTGGCATATTTCAAGATTGTGATTATAATGAGGAACGCCCAAAATTGTTTCAGCCAAATTCAATTGAAAAGACTAAGGAAAAAAAATAATAGCGTTAATGAAAAAAGGAATTTTACTAGTCAATCTTGGTTCGCCAGATAGTCCAAGCCCAAAAGATGTAAAAAAGTATTTAGGTGAGTTTTTAATGGACGAGCGTGTTATTGATATTCCGCTAGTTGCTAGAACCGCTTTAGTAAAAGGGATTATTTTAAACACTCGCCCAAAACAATCGGCAGCAGCCTATAAAAAAATATGGTGGGATGAAGGATCTCCTTTAATTGTATTGTCTGAAAGGCTTCAAAAGAAAATACAGCAACAAGTTGAGCAACCTGTTGGGCTGGCTATGCGATATGGTAGCATGACTATTAAAAAAGGACTTCAAGAATTGGTTGACAAAGGCGTTGAAGAAGTATTGCTTTTTCCGCTATACCCACAATTCGCTATGGCAACAACCGAAACTATTACGGTTTTAGCCGAAGAGCTTCGTCAACAACATTTTCCGAGTTTAAAAATAGCATCAGTTCCAGCATTTTACAACAAACCTGATTATATTGAGGTGCTTTCAAATTCCATAAAAAATCATTTAAAAGATAAAAAATACGAACATTTATTATTTTCATATCACGGCGTTCCAGAACGTCACATTAGAAAAAGTGATGTCACAAAATCACATTGTAAAATAGATAAGAGTTGTTGTGTTACCCCAAGCAAGGCGCACGAATTTTGCTATAAACATCAATGTTTAGAAGTTACCCGATTAGTAGCTGAAAAGCTAAACTTAAAAGCAGAAACCTTTTCAACCTCCTTTCAATCGCGTTTAGGATTTGACCCATGGTTGTTACCATATACCGATAGAACTATTGAGCGTTTAGGTAAAAAAGGAATCAAAAACATGGCCATTGTAACGCCGGCTTTTGTTAGCGATTGTTTAGAAACCCTTGAAGAAATTGCCATGGAAGGTCAGGAATTATTCCATGAAGTTGGTGGCAAAGAGTTTACAACCGTTCCGTGCTTAAATGATGATGCAGAATTTGTAGAATTGCTTTCAAAATGGATAAAAAATTGGGCAAAAA
>NZ_JBATHX010000466.1:0-3481 GCF_049667265.1 Algibacter sp.
CTCTACAGTAATGGGTTATGTGAACCTTGACTTATTCACCAAATGGTGGTTTGGTATTGGCATGTTAATACTTATTATCGTTTTCGGAATAATTTCAGCTATGAAATCTAGAGGTCTCGTTGGCGGCTTTATTAGTTTCAAAGAAGCTTTTACTTCCTATTTTATCACAGTGGCTTTAGGTTTGGTGATTAGCACCGTTGTAAGTATTATTATTTTTAATTTTATTGATCCTGACGCTGCTATCGCTTTGAAAGAAAAAATATTGAATTCAACAGTTGAAATGATGGAGAATTTTGGAGCACCAGAAGAGGCTATTGCTGAAACTGTTGAAAAGATGGAAGAAGACGAAAATATGTTTGCCATTGGTAAAGTTTTACAATCATTAGCTTTTCAACTTATTGGTTATAGCGTAGTTGGGCTAATTGTTGCTTTGGTTGTTAAAAAAAATAATCCTGACGCGGAATAAATTCAGTATTTTTGAATATCATTTCAAAATATTTAAATGAATATATCAGTAGTCATACCACTACTTAACGAACAAGATTCTTTAAACGAATTATATGATTGGATTGCAAAAGTTATGCAGTCCAATCATTTTTCATACGAAATAATTTTTATCGACGACGGCAGTTCAGATGATTCATGGAAAACTATCGAACAGCTTTCAAACAAGGATAAGTACGTAAAAGGTATACGTTTTTTAAAAAACTTTGGTAAATCTCAAGCTTTGCATGCTGGTTTCGAAAAAGCTCAAGGTGACGTGGTAATTACCATGGATGGTGATCTTCAAGATAATCCAGATGAAATTCCAGAGTTATACGACATGATTAAAAATGATCGATTTGATTTGGTTTCTGGCTGGAAAAAGAAACGTTTTGACTCAGTAATTTCAAAAAATTTACCATCTAAACTTTTTAATTGGGCGGCAAGAAGAACATCTGGAGTGAAGTTACACGATTTTAATTGTGGTCTTAAAGCTTACCGTATCGATGTAGTAAAAAATATTGATGTTAATGGAGAAATGCACCGATACATTCCTGTTTTAGCTAAAAATGCTGGTTTTGCAAATATTGGCGAAAAAATCGTGCAACATCAAGCACGAAAATACGGCGAAACTAAATTTGGAATGAACCGCTTTGTACATGGTTTTCTAGATTTAATTACCATTTGGTTTTTATCTCGTTTTGGAAAACGTCCGATGCATTTATTTGGTGCTTTAGGTGTAATAATGTTTGCAATTGGTTTTGGATTCGCCTTATATTTAGGAATAGATAAATTATTTTTAAACCCTTTTGGTCGATTAATAACACAACGCCCACAATTCTACATCTCACTTGTTACTATGATTATTGGTACGCAATTTTTTGTTGCTGGTTTCCTAGGAGAAATTGTCTTAAGAAATAAAGAAGACAAAAAACGCTATTTAATAAAAGAGAAGTTAAATTTAAACTAATTGATTTTATTATAGTTTGATTAGCTTCAAAATAGTAACTTTATAACTCTAATAATTTTCATTTTATTATTTTTGTATAACACTTTTTTTATAACATCATGATACATATCGAACCATCTATTTTAAACAGAATTAATGCGTGGCTAACTCCTACATTTGATAGCGACACGCAAACAATTATTAAAGAAAGTATAGCAAACAATCCGAAAGACATTCAGGAAAGTTTTTATAAAGATTTAGAGTTTGGTACTGGCGGTATGCGTGGTATCATGGGTGTCGGCACCAATAGAATCAACAAATACACACTTGGAAAAAGCACACAAGGATTGAGTGATTATTTACATAAATCTTTTCCTAATGAAACGCCCAAGGCTGTAATAGCTTATGATTGTAGAAATAACAGTAAATCATTAGCAAAATTAGTAGCCGATGTGTTTTCGGCAAACGGAATAGAAGTTTATTTATTTGAGGATTTACGCGCAACGCCTGAATTATCGTTTGCTGTAAAGCATCTTAATTGCCATTGTGGTATTGTTTTAACAGCATCTCATAATCCTCCTGAATATAATGGTTATAAAGTGTATTGGCAAGATGGTGGGCAATTGGTACCGCCACATGATGAGGCCGTCATTAAAATGATTAACGATTTGGATTATGCTAATATAAAATTTGAAGCTAACAATAGCCTTATTAATTATATTGGAAAAGATGTTGACAACGTATTTATTGATGCATCAGTTAAAAACGGAAGTGTTGGCGCTACGCAAAAAGCAAAAGATGATTTAACCATTGTTTTTACTTCATTGCACGGAACTTCAATTACTGCGGTTCCAGAAACTCTAAAGCGAGCAGGTTATAAAAATGTTCATATTGTAAAAGAACAAGAAGTGCCAAACGGTAATTTCCCTACTGTAAAATCGCCAAACCCAGAAGAACCAGCTGCTTTAAAAATGGCGTTGGAATTAGCAGAAAAAGTTAAAGCTGACATTGTTATTGGAACAGATCCGGATTGCGATAGATTAGGAGTAGCGGTAAGGAATGCCGATAACAAACTACAATTACTAAACGGAAATCAAACTATGTTAATGATGACTGATTTCTTGTTAAAACAATGGAAAACTGAAGGAAAAATAAAAGGCAAGGAATTTATAGCATCTACCATAGTGTCAACCCCAATGCTAACAAAACTGGCAAGTGCATATGGCGTTGATAGTAAAATTGTGCTAACAGGATTTAAGTGGATTGCCAAATTAATTAAAGATTTTCCCGAATTGGACTTTATTGGTGGTGGCGAAGAAAGTTTTGGCTACATGGTAGGCGATTTTGTACGTGATAAGGATGCGGTTACTTCCACTCGATCAGCATGTGAAATTGCAGCCATTTCAAAATCTAACGGTAGTTCTTTTTACAAAGAACTTATCAAACTTTATGTTGAACATGGATGTTACAAGGAAAAATTGGTGTCACTTACTAAAAAAGGAATTGAAGGTGCTGAAGAAATTAAACAAATGATGATTGATGCCCGCGAAAACCCTTTAAAAATAGTAAATGGTTCTAAAGTTTTAAAATTAGAAGATTACGATTTATCCATCTCTAAAAATATGGTTACTGGTAAAGAAACGAGTATAAATATTCCAAAATCTAATGTAATAATTTACTATTTAGAAGATGGAAGTCAAGTCGCTTTAAGACCAAGTGGTACTGAACCAAAAATTAAATTTTACGTTAGTGTAAATACCAAATTAAATTCTGTGAGTGATTATAATGTAACTGAAGACAAGCTTGACAAAAAAGCAGATGCTATCTTAAAAGATATGAAACTTATTTAATGAACCACTTTTATAATATTCTTAAATACGCAAAACCGTATAAAAGTTATGCTATAGGACACATTATTTCTAATGTGTTTTTTGCTTTATTTGGTACCCTTTCATTTATAGCTTTAAAGCCTATGCTGGATGTTATATTTAAAAATGATAAAGTGGCACCTGAAGCTGCTCCTGCATGGTCAGGCCTATTAGATATTGG
>NZ_JBATHX010000467.1:0-3483 GCF_049667265.1 Algibacter sp.
TTCCTGCGGAATATTCTATCCGTGATTTATTTGCTAAATTAGGTGCTTAACCACGCAACTAATCATACACGAAACGTTGGCAGTAAGTCGAAAAATAAATGCAACGGTATTAGCCTTAAATATTTCCTATAAAAACTTAAATTTTTGTTAATTAACTATATTTATAGTTGTATAACTATATTTATAGTTGTAATTTTAGGATTCATCTAAAATAAATTTAAGAATGAAAAGTATATTGTATCTATTTTTAATTGTGTTTTGTTTTTCCAATTGTAAAGACCAAAAAGAAAATCATAAATCTGATTCGCCTGTATCGCAAAAAAATGAGTTTCAAACTCAGATCGATAATATTATTCAAGATTATTTGGAATTGGATATTTTTTCAGGGGTTGTATTGGTTGCCGATAAAGGTGAAGTTTTGTTTCATCAGGCCTATGGTTTAGCCAACAGATCAACTAACATAGCGAACTCTACTTCTACTCTTTTTGATATTGGATCAATGAATAAAACTTTCACTTCCATAGTTATTAAACAATTGGAAAATGAAGGAAAATTGAATTTAGAAGATAATCTTACCGACTATATAGATGGTTTTGAAGATCCTAAAGTAAAACATGTAACGATTAATCACCTATTATCCCACACTTCAGGGTTTGGAGATTATCATACACCGGATTACTTTGATTTACCGAAAAATAAAAAGTCCTTACAATCAATCATAGATAGAGCAAAAACATTTCAACTTAATTTCGAACCCGGGAGTGAAAATGATTATTCTAATTTGGGATATGTCATACTAGGTGGCATTATTGAAAAAGTGACTGGAACATCCTACTTTACGAACGTAAAAGATAGGATCGTAAACAAGCTGAGTTTAAAAAATACATATTTAAATGACTTTACAGGCTTGGGTAATCGTATTGCCACAGGCTATTATTATTCTCCTTTAGGGGAATTAGAAGTAAGTACACCTGCACAGGATGTGCCAAATCCGGATGGAGGTTTTTTATCCACCACAGAAGACGCAGCAAAATTTTATAGATCATATTATAATGACACAGTTCTACTTTCAAAAGAAATGAAGGCTAGCGATCCTTTTTTTCAATATCTAAAGAAAATGAAGCCTGGTGAGGCCACATCGGCGGCAGGAGGATTTGAAGGTTTTAATAGTGCATTATTTCAGATAATCGATGAAGACAAAACTATAGTTGTGTTTGCCAACATGGATGAGCCCGTTGCCGAAAGAATCGCCATAGATGTTTTATCGACCTTGCGCGGAGAAGTTCCAAATAAGCCTGAATTACCGGCACTTCAAAGTGTGCGTAAAGCATATGAGAAAGATGGCATAAACTATGTTAAATCAAATTTTAATGATCTTACAACTAATTTTCATCCAACGGATCCTAAAGATATAATTTTAAACGACCTTGGATACGCATATCTTTATGAAGCCAGGGATATTACAAAAGCTGTTGAAATGTTCAAACTAAATATTGAGTTATTCCCTGATATAGCAAATTGTTACGATAGTTATGGAGAAGCTCTACTACTAAAAGGAGATACGATTAACGGCATTAAAGCATATAAAAAGGCTTTAGAGATAAATCCGAAGTTACCTTCGGCAATTGATATTTTAAATGAACTTAATTACAATTAAGTTGATTCATGACCTACTGCCAACACTGTATCCTATGAAAAGCCTTAGTCCAGTTCTCTAAAGTTAATTAATATTTTCTTTTTTACTTAAACCACCTTTTTCCTTTTTAATATAACTTGCTCGGCATCCTATATGTGATCGGCCTCGAAATAGGTCGTCACCGGCATCTGTATGATTATAAGTTATAATAGACCCGGCCACTTGCTATAAATATGTGGTCCCGCTAACTAGTGGGCCACCCACGGTGTTTTGTGGTACAGGTCTTGAATACTTCTTCGTGAGCTTTGTTATGGTTCTTTTTTAGTGTTTTCTTAAATTATTCTATTACTCCTATCGTATAGGGAATTTCTGTTTTTATCACTGCCAAGGTCCTGCTCAAAAGCTTTCGCGCCACTTTGATGATGATGCTCTTGACGTTCTTACCCGTATGCTTACGGTAATACGCCTGCATCACAGGGTCGGCCCGTATCGCCTGCCAAGAGGCCTCTACGAAATAACTCCGTATCAATCGGTGTGCCCTTGGTGTGATACCCATTACTTTATAGTTGTTTCCACTTTGATGTACCCCTGGGGCAAGACCTACGTAGCCTGCCAAATGCTTCACACTATTGAAACGTCTCAAGTCTCCCAGTTCACATAGTATGCCACAGGCAACGATTCCCCCGACACCAGGTATACTTCTCAGTAACATATAATCTTTCTTATAATGCACCTTGCAGTATCTTCTGAGCTGTGTCGAAACATCCCTCAACTCTTGATCTACAAATCGGAATGAACGCATCCTGCTCTCCAAGGTCGCCTTCGCCGTGGGGTGCTTGAACACCATATCGTCCAACCAATTACGGTACCTATGGCTCCAATGGTCGTTGTCGAACTCCTCAGCCTCCTTGATGCCGAAATACAACAACTGCATCTTGATATAGCTCTTTATCCTTCTGAAATCCTTTACCAGATCGTTGCGTCTTCTGAATAGACTGCGGAGTTCCTCTCTTTCGATATCAGGAACCACTATACTCTCCAAACGGCCATCTTTCAGTTCCCTACTGATCAGTTGAGCATCGATCTTATCGGTCTTGGTATGCTTCTCCTTGCCCTTGCGATGGATATCAGCAGGGTTGACCACCAAAGAACGCCAACCGTAGCCCTCGAAACAGCGGTGGGCATGATAGCCACAGCAACCTGCCTCGTAGGCCACACTTACTTCGTGGCCCGGGAAATGTTTTGTAACGTAGTTCAACAATTGTCCGGGATCGGACGACATACTAAAGGACTTGCCACAGAACAGTTCCGTTGAACAATGGACTTTCCAACTTCGTTTGTGAATGTCGATACCAATGAATAGCTTTGGGTGAGCAGTTTGTTGAGTTTTCATATCTTTTGATTTTAGTGAATCTTAAAGATACTTGACTTACTGCTTTTTCATCAATGCTATAACCACACAACTACTCATAGCCGAGACGTAAGCAATTTGACAAAATCATGAAAATTAGAATTTCGAAAATAATAACCTTGTTTTTAATCTTTACCTCTTCATCAATTGTTGCTCAAGATAATATTGATGATTTTTTTAAGCAGCAACCAATTATTGATATGCATTTCCATATCACTAAAGGTTATGTGGATAATGAGGTTTATAACAACCGAAAAGTTGACATTGACAGTGCGAGAATAGATTGGATTATTGAAGATTACCATAAAAACAATGTCGTATTAGCTCTAGGAGGAGGAACATTGAAATACGCTAATATGTATGTTGAAACTGATAGTCTTTTTTGGGCAGGATTGGTTTTTCCCTGTATGAAAACGGTAGAACAAGATGAACCTTG
>NZ_JBATHX010000468.1:0-8593 GCF_049667265.1 Algibacter sp.
TACATGTTTGTTCCGGGTGTAATGACCATCATTTTGATGTTAGTTTCCGCGATGATGACGTCCATTTCCATTACAAGAGAAAAGGAATTAGGTACTATGGAAATCCTTTTAGTATCACCTTTAAAACCATTTCAGGTTATTATAGGGAAAGTGTTTCCTTATATTTTTCTATCCATAATCAATGCGGTAGTTATTGTTATGCTGAGCATTTTCATTTTTAAAATGCCAGTTCAAGGAAGCCTGTTTTTATTGGCTTTAGAAAGCATATTGTTTATCATAAGCGCTTTGGCTTTGGGGATTTTAATCTCAACCATTTCGGCTACTCAACAAACTGCTATGATGATTTCATTAATGGGATTAATGCTTCCTGTTATTTTACTATCTGGCTTTATATTTCCAATTTCAAGTATGCCTTTGCCATTGCAAGTGATTAGTAATATCATTCCTGCAAAATGGTTTATCATCATCATAAAAGGTATCATGTTGAAAGGCGTTGGTATTCAATTTATTTGGAAAGAAACTTTGATTTTGATTGGAATGACCATCTTTTTCATTGGATTAAGTGTGAAGAAATATAAGATTAGATTGGAGTGAAAATAGATAATAGAAAATAGATGAAAGAGAAAAGAAAAATATCATTGGAAGCATCTTTTTTCTCTATTCTATTCTCTTTATTCTTTTAAAATATGAAAACAATTCTATACATCATACAAAAAGAGTTTAAGCAAATCTTTAGAAATAAAGGTATGCTTCCTATCATTTTTGTGTTACCATTATTACAACTTGTTATTCTATCTAATGCTGCTACTTTTGAAGTTAAGAATATCAAATTCGGTTATATCGATAACGACCATACTTCAACCTCCAGAGCTTTAGTTGAAAAATTTAATGCGTCAACATATTTTAATGTTTTAACAGATTTTCCTTCTGAAGAAATAGCAAGTGCAGCCATGTTAAAAGGCGAAGTCGATGTGCTTTTGGAAATCCCGAATTATTTTGAGCGCGATTTACAAAAAGAAAAATATAACAATTTAGGAGTCACTATAAACGCGATAGATGGAGCTGCAGCGGGTGTTGAAAATGTATATGCTACTCAAATTGTGCAACGTTTTAATCAAAATTTAAAAGTGGATTTGTTGCAGATTTCAGACCAACAAATTCAGCCAATCAAAATTGAAACGATCCCTTTATTTTGGTACAACGAAACTCTAAATTACAAAACATTTATGGTTCCTGGTATACTGGTTTTATTAGTCACAATGATAACTTTGTTTCTATCTGGAATGAACATTGTTCGCGAAAAAGAAATAGGCACTTTAGAACAAATAAACGTCACACCAATTAAAAAGAGTCAGTTTATTATCGGGAAACTTTTTCCGTTTTGGGTTATAGGAATGGGGTTGTTAACCATTGGTTTAATCTTAGCAAAAGTTATATTTAACGTTCCTATGATTGGTAGTTTACCACTTATGTATTTATACACTTCCATTTATATTTTTGTGGTTTTAGGCATTGGTTTATTCATTTCAAATTTTACCGAAACACAACAACAAGCCATGTTTATTGCTTGGTTTTTTACTGTCATTTTTATATTGATGAGTGGTTTATTTACACCAATAGAAAGTATGCCAAAATGGGCGCAAACTATAACAGAATTTAACCCAATTAAATATTTTGTGGAAGTAATGCGTATGGTCATGTTGAAAGGTTCTGGATTTATGGATATTCTTCCGCTTTTACTCAAAACATTGCTTTATGCTGTTATCATGAACGGATTGGCGGTGTGGAGTTATAAGAAAACCAATTAAAACATGAGGTATGAAAGCAGAGAAAAATATCAAATTATCCAGAGATGAATCTTTATTTGTAAGAGGTCCTCTATCACGTTTTAAAGAATTATCCTTTGCATTTAAAGTCTTTTTCAATTTCATTAAAGCCTTCAGAAAAATGCATTTTATTGGACCTTGCGTTACTGTATTTGGTTCAGCAAGATTCACAAAAGATTCCGAGCACTATAAAAATGCTGAAAAAATTGGAGCTGCTTTAGCAAAAACAGGGTTTACAGTAATGACAGGCGGTGGACCAGGAATTATGGAAGCTGCCAATAAAGGTGCGTTTGAAGCTGGTGGAAACTCAGTTGGTTGTAATATTATTTTACCTTTTGAACAAAAACCAAATCCCTATTTGCACAAATGGATTGATATTCCATACTTCTTTTTACGGAAAGTAATTCTTGTAAAATATTCTTATGCCTTTGTTGTCATGCCTGGTGGAATTGGAACTTTAGATGAACTATTTGAAGCATTAACCTTAATTCAAACCAAAGTAATTCAAGATTTTCCGGTTGTTATTTTCGATTCGGAATACCATAAAGAATTATGTGAACATATTCATTTAATGGCAGAAAATGAAAGCATCAGTCCAGAAGACATGAAGCTGCTTTTTGTAACCGATTCTGTCGAAGATGTAATAACGCATATCGAAACATATTCCATTAAAAAATTCGGTTTAATTACAAAACAGAGCAAACCAAAATGGTGGCTTGGAGAATCGTCAAATAAATCTTTATCAAATGAAAAATAAAAAGGTTATCTACACGGTAAGTGCTACTATTTTAGCGCTGTTTGCATTGCTTACTTTATTTTTAAGTAGCTCTGTAATTTTCGATTGGTTTGGCATTAGAGCCAAAGAAGGAAACTATGTCTTGTTTATAGTTTGGGCAAACTTTATCTGTAGTATAATATACATATTCGCTGTTTACGGATTTTTAAAAAGTAAAAAGTGGACGTTTTGGGTGTTAATTGTTGCTTTAGGCATCTTAATAATGGCTTTTACAGCTTTACTACTTTATGTCAATAATGGCGGAATTCACGAAACTAAAACATTAAAGGCAATGGTTTTTAGAATGTTGGTGACGTTAGCTTTTTCACTTGTAGCATTTTTCAATATAAAACAAAATAATATAATAGATTAAAAACAAACATCATGGAAAAAACAAAATATTCTAAAATATATCGAATAATTCATTGGGCAATTGCAGTTTCATTTATACTGTTGTTAATTACTATTTTTTTGCGATTAACATGGATGAATAAGTATAATATGGCAGCTATCATAGAGGATTACCTGATTAGTACCGAACAGAGTTTATCTCAAGATCAACTCATTGTTTTAGCGAAAAAGATAAGACAACCTATGTGGAATTGGCATATTTACATTGGTTATGTATTGGTTGGATTATTTAGTATTCGTTTCATACTTCCTGCATTCGGACAAATGAAGCTTCAAAATCCTTTGAGTAAAAACTTATCTACAAAAAAGAGAATTCAAAAATGGACATACATCATTTTTTATCTCTGTGTTATTGTTTCGCTGGTAACTGGACTTATCATAGAATTAGGACCAAAAGAATTGAAAAAGCCAATGGAAGAAATCCATGTACTTGGTATTTACTATCTAATTGCATTTATAGTTATCCATTTGGCAGGTGTATTAATTGCAGAATTTACAGAACAAAAAGGAATTATTTCAAGGATTGTTAGTGGCTCGAAAGACACAGATTTAAAGGCATGAAACCAAAATAAATGAAAATAAGAGCATACATATTGTTTTTTCTATTATGGTCTGTGCATATTGCTTTTTCACAAAAATATTTAGATACACTTCCGCAATTGGATTTGTCTAAAATAGCTCTAATCAATCAAAAGGATAGTTACATCACATTTCCTACAGATATTGGAAATATTGAACCCTTAATGTTTGAAGCCAATGTAAATCCATCATTTGTAATTAGAGAACGTAAAGACTCTAAATTAATGGCAGTTTTGACACCTCAAATAACGATCAGGATGTATAATCAAGAGTCCTATCCTGTTCAGACACCTAGTTTTATTCCACAGATTTCAGTTTATTATTTAGCCAATAAATATGAGGCTCTTAATTACTTGGTTTTTTTTGGTAAAATAGCACATCATTCTAATGGACAAGATGGTAACTTTTATAATAACGATAATACCATCAACTTACAAACAGGGAATTTTGCTACTAATTTCATGGAGTTTGGATTTCTTAAAACAGCATATAGCGATAGATTAAAAGCCATTAAAACCTTAAAAAGCGCGATTGAAATTCATCCTAAAAGTTGGATGTTACAAGAGTTAAATGGAAAGTATAGTGGATTGCGTTGGCATAATACTTTTACATCCTTTAAATTACCTTTAACCTATTCTGGCAGCAATAAAGCAAATTTTTCGTTAAAAGCTGAAACAACATTAATGTTAGATGATTATAATGATTTAGACGTTTTTGATTTAGATAGACTCAATGCTAGTTTAACATTTTATTATCATCCCAAGTTTTTAGAGGATATAGGATTGTTTGTTCAGTTCTATCATGGAATGGATTATTATAATATTTATTTTGAACATCAGCTATCCGTTATTCGATTAGGAATAATGACGGAAATATTAAGGTTTTAAAAAAAGAAATTATGGAAAAGCAAATTTTTATTAAAAAGGGTAATGAGGAGATGGAACTTTTTTCATTTGAAAAATTAAAACAATCACTACTATCAGCAGGTGCTTGCAAAGAAGTGGTTGATGCCATAGTTCATAGAATTCAACCTGAAATTTATGATGGAATTTCTTCAAACGCCATTTATAAAAAGGCTTTTTCCTTATTAAAAAAACACAATAAAGTATCGGCATCGCGCTACAGTTTAAAACGAGCACTTTTCGATTTAGGTCCAACAGGTTATCCGTTTGAAAGATTGGTTGGAGCATTATTAAAGGAAAAAGGATATAAAACCAAAGTTAGTGTTATTTTAAATGGAGAATGCGTAACTCATGAGATAGACGTGTTGGCAGAAAAAGAAGGAAACGTCTATGCCATAGAGTGTAAATTTCATTCTGATGCCAAAGCTTCGAGCAATGTAAAAGTGCCATTATATATTAACTCTAGATTTTTAGATATTCAAAAAGTATGGAATTCAGATGCAAAAAATAAAACGCATTTAAAACAAGGATGGTTGGTCACTAATACACGCTTTACAGAAGATGCTATAAATTATGCAAAATGCGTAGGATTAACATTGTTAAGTTGGGATTATCCAAAAAATAATGGACTGAAAGCAAATATTGATTCATTGGATTTATATCCCGTTACCACGTTAACAACTTTGTCTAAAAAAGAAAAACATCAACTTATAGAAAAAAACGTCGTTTTAGTTAAAGAGCTATTTAAAGCTTCTAACATAATGAAAAGCATTGGCATTTCGGATGTTAGGATACAGCGTACTTTGCTAGAAATAAGTGAATTGTGCAAAATATAATTCCATAATAGACTTTGGGTTTAAAAAATAATAATCAACTAAAGGTATAGTAGAATTAAAATTAATAGGTTAAGCTATATTAAAACTAATTGTGTAACAAAGGTTGCACTTTTTCTACTATGTGTTAATTACCTTTATTAGAATAAACAATAATGATGAAAAATAGAGTTTTAATTCCCTTTTTTATAGGTTTCTTTTCCATATTCAGCTTATTTTCTCAAGACCAATTTACAGTTCAAATAGAGCCTCTAACTATTACAAATGCGCCAAATGTGCATTCATTTTCGTGGGGAAAAACTAGTGATGGAAAATGGCTAATTGTAGGTGGAAGAATTGATGGGCTTCATCAACGACAACCCTTTACCTCTTTTTTAGAAAACGATAATAACAAAAGTGTTTATGTAGTTGATCCGGTTGCAAACCAAACTTGGAGTACCTCTATTAGTGTTTTGCAAGCATCAATGTTTGAGCAATTACAATCTACAAATCAAGAATTTATACAAAGAGGAAATACGTTGTACATTATTGGTGGTTATGGTTATAGTGCATCACAAAACGACCATGTTACCCATAATAAATTGACTGCAGTAGATGTTGATGGGTTGGCGAATGCAGTTATAAACAACACAGATATAACCTCTTTTTTTAGGCAAATCACTAATACTAATCTTGCGGTTACGGGTGGACATTTAGGATTGTTAAACGATGTGTTTTATTTATGTGGAGGACAATATTTTGAAGGGAGATATAATCCAATGGGACCAAATAATGGACCAGGATTTACACAAAATTACACCGATGAAATTAGAACTTTTGAAATCAACGATGATGGAACAAACCTTTCTATCGTAAATTACACAGCTCAAAATGACACCAATAATTTACATCGAAGAGATTATAACATGGCACCCCAAATATTCCCAGATGGAACAGAAGGTTTTACTATGTTTAGTGGTGTTTTTCAGCATACAGCAGATTTACCTTGGTTAAATTCTGTCGACGTAACCCCTTCTGGATATACAGTAAATAATACTTTTAATCAATATTTAAGTCAATATCATAGCGCTAAAATACCCATTTTTGATACTTCAAACAATGTCATGCACACCTTGTTTTTTGGAGGCATGAGTCAGTTTAAATTAGATGCTAATGATAATTTAATACAGGATGATAATGTACCATTTGTAAAAACTATAAGTAAAGTATCTCGATTTAGTGACGGATCAATGGT
Source organism: Algibacter sp. (assembly GCF_049667265.1). GTDB lineage: Bacteria > Bacteroidota > Bacteroidia > Flavobacteriales > Flavobacteriaceae > Algibacter_B. The sequence goes on from NZ_JBATHX010000468.1 coordinate 6,561, forward strand.
AGAAAGCAGTTTAGATATTGAGATGCCAACTTTATTAGGTTCTGGTTCTGAGTTTATTCCGTTAGAGGATAACACCAATTATTTAGAAAACGAAATCTTAAACATTAACAATTTACAAGAAGGTGTTACGCTTGTGGGTTATATTTTTGGAGGTATCGAAAGTACCCAAGAAAATATTTTCTTTATAAATGATGGTACCCAAAGTTCGGCAAGTAGTCTAGCTTTTAAGGTTTTTATTAATAAATCCACATTGAGTGTAAATGAAGTTGAATTAACCTCTGAAAATATTTACAATCTAAAAATAATTCCAAATCCTTCAAAAAGTATTTTTTCAATAGAAGTATTTATTCCAAACACAGAAAAAAGCGAGGTAGCTATTTATGATATTTCTGGTAAAAAAATAAAATCATTAGAAATAGAAGCGTCTATTGGCACCCAAACTATTCCATTAGATTTAGCAAAAATGGCTTCTGGAGAATATATTTTAGTATTTAAAAATGGCGCAAATAACCTAGAGAAAAGAATAATAAAAATTTAACTAATGCTTCGATAATGTAACAAAAGTTACTATTCAAGTTGTTTTAAAAAGCAATCTTTACCCAATATCTATAGATTACTTTAAGTCAAATAATCAAAGTGATGAATATCATTTTATGAAAAATATTTATAAACTAATTTCACAATATCAAATCATATCAAATGGCTAAAATTGTAATTTTAGGTGCAGGTATTTCTGGTCACGTAGCTGCTTCACATTTAAGAAGAAAGCTGTCTAAAGAACACGAAGTTGTTGTGGTTTCTCCAAACAGTAATTACCAATGGATTCCTTCAAATATATGGGTTGGGATCGGTAGAATGAAATCAGAAAAAATCTTATTTCCATTAGCGCCATTATACAAAAAGAAAAATATTGGTTTTAAGCAAGCTAAAGCGATTTCGTTTCATCCTGAAGGTGATAGTACAGAAACAAAACCTTATGTTATATCAGAATATGTTGCAGGAGATGAAAAAGGAAAACAAGAAAAAGTAACTTATGATTATTTAATTAATGCTACTGGCCCCAAACTTAATTTTGAAGCTACTGAAGGTTTAATTCCAGGTAAAAACAAAACCTATTCCGTTTGCACTTATACACATGCAGACCATGCATGGGAAGGATTGAATGAAGTAATTCAACAAATGAAAACAGGAAAAAAAGCTAAAATTTTAATTGGAACTGGTCATGCAAAATCCACATGTCAAGGTGCAGCTTTTGAGTATATTTTAAATGTAGAACAAGAACTTCGCAAGCAAAATGTGCGTGACATGGCAGAAATTACTTGGATAGCAAATGAGCATGAATTGGGTGATTTTGGAATGGATGGATTGTTGATGAGTTATGGTGATATGATCATGAAATCTAGTGAATTGGTTGAAATGGTTTTTGAAGACAGAGATATAAATTGGATTATCGGTGCAGGAGTCAACAAAATTGAAGATGGCATAGCGCATTACGAAACTCTTGATGGAGAATATAAAACAGAAACTTATGATTTTGCGATGTTAATCCCAGCATTTTCAGGTCATGGTTTTAAAGCTTATGATAAAAACGAGAATGACATTACAGAAAAGCTTTTTAAAGGATTCATGATTGTTGATGCTGATTACACCCCAAAACCTTATGAACAATGGACGGTTCAAGATTGGCCTGAAACTTATCAAAATCCGAGTTATAAAAATATTTTTGCTCCAGGAATTGCATTTGCACCTCCTCACGCTATTTCTAAACCAAGAAAAAGCAAAAACGGAACAGATATTTCGCCTTCGCCACCTAGAACAGGAATGCCATCTGGAATTACTGCAAAATTAGTTGCAGATAATATTATAGATATCATTAAAAACGGTAAAGAGTCCTTACACCATAAAGGTTCTTTAGGAAATATGGGAGCAGCATGTATTGCTTCCTCAGGATTTGGTTTTTGGAAAGGAAGTGGTATTAGTATCACCACATTTCCAATTGTGCCAGATTTTAAAAAATATCCTGATTCTCATGG
>NZ_JBATHX010000469.1:0-6245 GCF_049667265.1 Algibacter sp.
CGTGAATTTCTTCTTGCTGATCTTCATCTAAAATATCATTTAGCCAATAATCAATATTCAATTTAGTTCCAGAATACACGATTACTTCCATTTCTTTTATAAAATCGGCCATGGTCATACCTTTTGAGGAAGCAATATCGTCTAGCGGTAATTTTCTATCTACATTTTGGATAATATACAGCTTATTAGCAGAGTTTGTTCCCGTTGATTTTACTACTAAATCGTCCGGACGAACAATATCATTTTCATCAACATATTTTTCAATAAAGGCTACAAAATCCTTACCATATTTTTTGGCTTTACCCTCTCCAACACCATTTACATTTGCCAACTCTGTTAAATTAATAGGATATTTTAAGGCCATATCTTCCAATGATGGGTCTTGAAAGATAACAAACGGTGGCACGCCTATTTTTTTAGCATTCTTTTTACGCAAATCTTTTAGCATATTCATTAAAACCGGGTCTGCTACGGCACCTCCACCTTTTTGAGCTGTTATAATACTTCCATCCTCTTGTTCGCCTTCGAAAATGTGATCTTCGGTCATCATGAAGGTTACTGGCTTTTTAATAAAGCCTTTTCCTCCGTCAGTCAACTTGATAACGCCATAAGTTTCAATATCTTTTTTAAGAAACCCAGCCACTAATACTTGCCTTAATAAGGCCATCCAGTATTTATTATCCTTATGCTTTCCAGCTCCAAAAAATGGTTGATCGTTGGTTCTATGAGAATTAATTAAAGCGTTTTCTTTTCCTATTAATACGTTTACTAAATCTTTGGACTTATATTTTTCGTTGGTATCATCAATAGTTTGCAAAAGCGTTTGAACATTATCTTTGGCTTCAACTTTCTTTTTAGGATACCTTACATTGTCATCCATATCACCGCCATCGCCAGTTTTATTATCAAATTCTTCACCAAAATAATGAAGTATAAATTTTCTTCTGGAAATAGATGTTTCCGCGAAAGCTACCACTTCTTGTAACAAAGCTTGACCAATTTCTTGTTCGGCAACAGGTTTACCAGACATGAATTTTTCTAACTTTTCAATATCTTTATAGGCATAATAGGCTAAACAATGGCCTTCTCCGCCATCACGACCAGCTCGACCTGTTTCTTGGTAATAACTTTCAATACTTTTTGGAATATCGTGATGAATTACAAAGCGCACATCTGGTTTATCAATCCCCATACCAAATGCAATGGTTGCAACAACCACATCAACATCTTCCATTAAGAATTTATCTTGATGACTTGAACGTGTTTTCGCGTCTAACCCTGCATGGTACGGAACAGCATTTATACCATTTACTTGCAAAACTTGCGCTAATTCTTCCACGCGCTTTCTGCTTAAACAATATACTATGCCTGATTTGCCTTCATTCTTTTTAATAAATTTTATAATATCTACATCAACCGTTTTAGTTTTTGGACGTACTTCATAATACAAATTAGGCCTGTTAAATGATGCTTTAAAGGTTTTGGCATCGCTAATTCCTAAATTCTTTATTATATCTTCTTGAACCTTTGGGGTTGCGGTTGCAGTTAATCCAATAATTGGAATATTATCGCCAATACGCTTTATAATGTGACGTAGGTTTCTGTATTCTGGTCTAAAATCGTGTCCCCACTCGCTAATACAATGCGCCTCGTCAATAGCCATGAAAGATATTTTTACAGACCTTAAAAACTCTACGTTTTCTTCTTTAGTTAAGGACTCGGGAGCAACATATAAGAGTTTTGTAATACCGCTTACAATATCTTCTTTTACTTGCTTTATTTCGGTTTTATTTAAGGAAGAATTTAGAACATGCGCCACGCCGTTTTCCTTTGAAATACCTCTAATGGCATCTACTTGATTTTTCATTAATGCAATTAAAGGTGACACTACAATAGCTGTTCCTTCTTCCATTAATGCAGGTAATTGGAAACATAAAGATTTACCGCCACCTGTTGGCATTATTACGAATGTGTGTTTTCCAGATAATAAACTTTCTATTACTCCTTCTTGAAGTCCTTTGAACTTACTAAATCCAAAATATTTTTTTAAGGAAGCATGTAAGTCACTTTTTGATATTGACATGAATTGTTAAAAATTATTATTTGATTATATCTCTCATCGAATAGAAATCACGATTGTTTAATTTCGTAAAGCAATTAGAGAACCCTCATATTTTTTTCGTTAGTTTTGTAACGAATTTTCAAATTACAACAAAATTCAATTTGATTAACACTAAAGATAACAAAATCTTTATACATCAACTCAAATAAATTAAATTTTGAAAGACAAAAATGCCATTCTTAAAATTGCGAGACAGACAATTGAAATGGAAAGTAAAGCCATTTTCAACCTATCTAGCTTAATAACATATGATTTTGCAGAGGCTACACAGCTCATTTACAAATCGAAAGGACGCGTGATAATAACCGGGATTGGAAAAAGTGCCATTATTGCAAATAAAATTGTGGCCACTTTAAACTCAACCGGAACACCAGCTATTTTTATGCATGCAGCAGATGCTATTCATGGCGATTTAGGTTTAATTCTTAAAGATGATGTTGTAATATGCATTTCTAAAAGTGGAAACACACCAGAAATTAAGGTCCTTATTCCATTAATAAAAAGCACCAAAAACAAAATGATTGCGCTAACTGGTAATCCTGATTCCTTTTTGGGGCAGCATGCTGATTATATTTTAAACACATTTGTTGAAAAAGAGGCTTGTCCGAATAATTTAGCACCTACAACTAGCACAACAGCACAACTTGTTATGGGCGATGCACTTGCCATCTGTTTATTAGATTTGCGTGGGTTTTCAAGTAACGATTTCGCCAAATACCACCCGGGCGGCGCGTTAGGAAAAAAATTATACTTACGTGTTCAAGATATTTCGTCGGTAAATGAAAAACCAAGGGTTAGTCCAAACGCGATTATTAAGGAGGTTATTGTTGAAATTACTGAGAAAATGTTAGGTGTTACGGCCGTTGTTGAAAACCATAAAATTATAGGCATAATTACCGATGGCGATTTACGTAGAATGTTAAGTAAAGTTGATGATTTTTCTGGATTAACTGCTAAAGATATTATGAGTGCAAACCCAAAACGTATTAAGGCAGAAGCCATGGCTATTGCCGCTTTGGAGGTTATGGAAACTCATGGTATTTCGCAATTACTAGTTGAAGAAAATGGTAATTATGGCGGTGTTGTTCATTTACATGATTTAATAAAAGAAGGTATTATATAATGGCGAAAAAAAACATTAATGAGATGTCTTTTTTAGATCATCTTGAAGATTTACGTTGGCATTTAATTAGAATTTTTATAGCCGTAATTTTGGTTGCTGTATTCGTTTTTATTTTTAGTCGGTTTGTTTTTGACCATATTATTTTTGCTCCGCTCGACATGAGTTTTCCAACTTATAATATGCTATGTCAAACAGCCAAATTTATTGGTATGAACACCACATTTTGTGCTGAAGAAATGCCCATGATATTACAAAACAGAACCATGGCAGGACAGTTTTCTGCAGATATCTGGACAGCCATTTTAGGAGGTTTTGTTATTTCCTTTCCTTACGTAATTTATCAATTATGGAAATTTATAAGCCCAGGATTGCATAGTACCGAGCGTAAACATTCACGTGGTTTTATAATTATTTCATCACTACTGTTTTTTATAGGTGTATTGTTTGGTTATTATATTGTTACGCCATTATCGCTTAACTTTTTAGCCAATTATAGCATTTCAACAAAAGTAGATAACCAAATAGATATTAGCTCTTATATTGCTTTAGTACGCTCTTCTGCCCTAGCATCAGGATTAATTTTTGAGCTTCCAATCATTATTTATTTTTTAACAAAAATAGGATTGGTTACACCAGAAATTTTGAAGACTTATAGAAAATACGCCTTAGTAATTGTACTAATTCTGTCGGCTATAATTACACCGCCAGATATTGCGAGCCAAGTTATTGTAGCTATTCCTATTTTAATTTTATACCAAGTAAGCATCTATATTTCCAAAATTGTTGTTAGAAATCAAAAGCGGAAAGAAAATCAACTTAAAAACAAAGTAAAAATTTAGGTATTGTTTTTTTACATTAAGCTATAATAGTGCATATGATTTTACTATTTTTAGCGTTCAGTATATAAAAATATGATTTTAAGAGCCGAAAATTTAATGAAGTCCTACAGCGGACGAAAAGTAGTAAAAGATGTTTCACTTGAAGTAAAACAAGGTGAAATTGTTGGCCTTTTAGGACCAAATGGTGCTGGAAAAACAACCTCTTTCTACATGATTGTTGGCTTAATAAAACCCAACGGAGGCCATATTTATTTAGATAATACTGAAATCACCAAATACCCAATGTACAAACGTGCACAAAACGGCATCGGCTATTTGGCTCAAGAAGCATCGGTTTTTAGAAAATTAAGTATTGAAGATAACATTTTAAGCGTGCTTCAACTTACTAAACTCAGCAAAAAAGAGCAACACGATAAAATGGAATCGCTAATTGAAGAGTTTGGTTTAGGGCATATTCGAAAAAGTCGTGGCGATTTATTATCTGGTGGCGAGCGCCGCCGTACCGAAATTGCGCGTGCCTTAGCAACCGACCCAAGTTTTATTCTTTTAGATGAACCCTTCGCAGGTGTTGACCCAGTTGCTGTTGAAGATATTCAGCGAATTGTAGCACAACTTACCAAAAAGAACATCGGTATTCTTATTACCGATCATAACGTACAAGAAACGCTGGCCATAACCGACAGAACATATCTTATGTTTGAAGGTGGCATTCTAAAACATGGAATTCCTGAAGACCTTGCAAACGATGAAATGGTGCGTAAAGTTTATTTAGGTCAGAATTTTGAGTTACGTAAAAAGAAAATTCGGGAGTAAAACCTAATTTTTATTCGGTTTGTCAATCCTAATGTATTAAATCAAAGCAATTTGGGCGTTACCAGATGTGTGTCGGGCTGCGGGCTTTACACTATTATCCCTAACGTACTAATAAGTAATCAACACTAATGGCCTTTTTTAAATATTAACTTTTTTATTGCCATAAAGCCTTTCAACAAAATAAAAGCCAGAAAACCAACCAATAAGCCTAAAATAAAGTCTCTGACAATTTCTGGTAAGTTGTCTAAAAAATGATGTAAAAAATCAATGTTATGCGCAAAAATACCACCTGCCACCAATAATAAGGCTATGGTTCCTATAACTGACAAACCTCGTATTACCCATGGCAATGTGTTTATTAATAGGTTTCCAATAATATGAGAAAAGCTCTTTTTATTATCATTAAGTCTCACCAACTTTAAGCCAAAATCATCCATTCTAACAATAAGGGCAACAATTCCATAAACACCTATGGTAGCAATTATTGCCACAACGGAAACCACCATAATTTGAAATAAAATGGGCTTACCAATTACGGTTCCCAAGGCAATAATTACAATTTCTACAGAAAGAATAAAATCGGTAAAAATTGCAGATTTCACTTTCATCTTTTCAGCTACAATCATTTCTTCATCTGTAAGGTCAATCTGCTCAACTTCATCACCAATAGCTTCATCATGTTTTTTTGGTAAAAAATAATGGAATATTTTCTCAAAGCCCTCAAAAGCTAAATAAACACCGCCTAAAATCAATGCCAAAGTTACACCCCAAGGGGCAAAAGCACTTAGCAAAAAAGCAATAGGCAGTATTATCAATTTATTTAATGCAGACCCTTTTGTAATGGCCCATAATACTGGTAATTCTCGTGAAGCCACAAAACCAGTTGCTTTTTCTGCATTCACAGCCAAATCATCACCTAAGATACCAGCTGTTTTTTTCGTCGAAATCTTGCTCATCACTACAACATCATCCATAAGCGCTGCGATATCATCAAATAATGCAAAAAATCCTGAAGCCATTTAATTTAGTTTTTAAATATTATTTTGAAGTTAAATTGTCTAAAACGGACATGAGTATATAAAGTAAAATTATAATTGGAATGGCTGCAAATTGTAAAACAATTAATAACACAATACACAAAATGATAAAGATGTAACGCGTTGAATTGTCTTTAAAACCATAGTTTTTGAATTTTAATGCGAATAATTTTATACCCGAATTAAGTAAATAACAGCTTAATAAAGTCAGGCCAATTAAAAACCATTTATTAAGAATAATCGTATTTATAGCAACGCTATCTTGAAATTCGATTATTAATGGCAACGAAATAATCAATAAAGTGTTTGCT
>NZ_JBATHX010000470.1:0-6610 GCF_049667265.1 Algibacter sp.
GCCTCGAGGTTTTTTTTGGATTTTATATTTTTTGAATCTGTAATTCCGTTTTTTTCCATTGTGGTAAAAAAAAATCATCGATTATCTGTGAAATCTGTGGGATAATAAACAATAGTGAATTGTAAAATTTCACTCAGATTTCGCAGTTTTACGCAGATTAAAATCAATATTTTTTTTATTGGACACCATAAAATATTCTTCATGATACAGCTATTTATAGATTTATGATGTTTTACAGACAATCAATTTTGATTTTTGGAATTTTGACGCTTCGTGGGTTTGCCCCGAGGTATTTTAATTATATTTGTTCCGCTTAAAAAGAAATAATAAAAGCTTGCATTTTTTATGATAAATTTTAACGGATCACTTTTAGAAAACAACACGATTATTTCAACTCAAAATAGAGGCTATGCTTACGGTGATGCCCTTTTTGAAACGATAAAAGTGGTAAGTGGAAAAATACTATTTTGGGAAGATCATTATTTCAGATTAATGGCTTCCATGAGAATTATGCGCATGGAAATACCCATGAGTTTTACGATGGAATTTTTGGAAGAAGAGATTCAAAAAACTTTAACTGTTAATTCACTTTCAAAAGTAACGGCACGTGTTAAATTACAAGTGCACAGAAATGAAGGCGGTTTATATAACCCAACGACTAATGAGATTAGTTATATAATTTCTACAAATGCACTTTCAGACCCTTTTTATTTATTAAATGATGCCTTCTACGAGGTAGATTTATTTAAAGATTATTATGTGTCACCAAGTTTATTATCAACCTTAAAAACGAATAATAAAGCCCTAAACGTTGTTGGAAGTATTTATGCCAAGGAAAACCATTTAAATAATTGTTTATTACTTAATACAAACAAACAAGTTGTTGAAGCGCTTAACGGTAATGTGTTTTTGGTAAAAGGTAATACAATAAAAACGCCGCCATTGGCTGATGGTTGTTTAAAAGGTGTTATGAGAACACAACTTATTAGTATTATTGAAGCGTTGCCAGAATATGAGTTGGTGGAGGAGACTATTTCTCCATTTGAAATTCAGAAAGCAGACGAAATGTTTATCACCAATGTCATTACAGGTATACAACCAGTAAGTAAGTACAGAAAAAAGGAATACGGGAATGAAGTTGCTAAGTTATTACTACAAAAGTTAAACGTAAAAATAAGATTAGCTTAATTGTAGCTTGGATTTTCAGGAGCGTTAGACCAAATACTGTATTCACCACCAAATTCTAACATTTTTTCTTTCCAAAAAGTTTCATAGTCTTTTTCTATAATTTCCTTTTTGTAGGTGTTTTTTGCAACTACCCATGAGTTGGCTTTAAGCTCATTTTCCAATTGACTAGTTTCCCAACCAGAATAACCCAAGAAAAACTTAATATCATTTTCCTTAATGGTATGGTCTTTTATAAGTTCAGCAACTTTCGAGAAATCGCCACCCCAATATATACCTAAAGATATTTCAATGCTATTAGGAATTAGCTGCGGTATTTTATGAATAAAGTATAGGTTGTCTTGTTCTACTGGCCCACCGTTATACACTTTAAAGGTAGCTTCAACTTCAGGTATTAAATCATTAATGTTATACTCGAGAGGTTTATTAAGAATAAAACCTATGGAACCTTCCTCTGAATGGTCTGCAAGCAAAACAATTGAGCGATTAAAAGAAACATCGCCAATTATTGCCGGTTCCGCAATTAATAAATCTCCTTTTTTGGGTTTTGTTGTAACCATATTTTGGGCAATTAATAACTAAATCTAAGATATATTTATTTAAAATGCAACTCTTAGCCTAATAATGGTTTAAAATGGACTTTAAATAATTTAAAATTTGAACTTTTTAGAGGATATTTATAAAACCGAACCATAGCCCAAGTTTTAGTTTTGTTTTATAAGGAAATATGTTTTTAAAGAAAACGTTTTACACGACTTACTTTAAAAAATGGCATACATTGAAGGTAAAAAAAAAGCTTCCATAAAAATGGAAGCTTTTTAATATTAAAAGTGGTAAATAATTAGTTTACTGCACTTGATAAATCAGATCCAGCTTTAAACTTTACTACGTTTTTTGCTTTGATTTTGATTGTTGCACCTGTTTGAGGGTTTCTTCCTTCTCTTGCAGCTCTTTTAGAAACTGACCAAGATCCAAAACCAACTAAAGAAACTCTGTTACCTTTTTGTAAAGATCCTTCAATATCAACTAATAATGATTCTAAAGCTTTTTTAGCAGCTGCTTTTGTAATTCCAGCGTTTTCAGCCATTCCGTCGATTAAATCTGTTTTGTTCATAATATAAGTTTTAATTATTAATAAATCGGTTAAACATTTTTGTTAAATCCAATACAAATTTATACGGATTATACAACCATGCAAGTAACAGCAAGGGAAAAACGCAGTTTTGTTGATAACTTAAGGCATTTGTTAATAAACGTAGTGCGTTTCGTCGATATTTTCGTTAAATCAGTAGCAATAAGGGTTTAGAGCATTTTGGCGTTTTCATCAAAAGTATAACCATTTAAAAGTGATTTTACATCCATAGTTCGTTTGCCAGGAAGCTTAATTTCTTTAATAATTATGTAACCTTTTGATACTGCAACTTTTAATTCTTTTTTGGTAGAAACAATAGTGCCATTTTCTAGATAATGCTTTATAAGTTCTTTTTCAACTTTATAAAGTTTCACATCCAAGGCCTCATCATTGTTAATTAAAGTGCACCAAGCTGCTGGGTATGGCGATAACCCACGAATATGATTATAAATAGCATCCATAGAATGGTTCCAATTAATTTTACAGTTATCCTTATTTAACTTATACGCCGTTTTAATGTCCTTGGAGTCCTTTTGTACCATTGTTTTAACCGTTTCATTTTTAATCGAATCAACCGTCTTTAAAACCAATTCACTTCCAAGCGCCATTAATTTATCATGCAGCGACCCCGCGTTTTCATGCGTTTCAATGTCAATTTCCTCCTGAAAAATCATATCACCAGTATCAATTTTTTCATCAATAAAAAAGGTGGAAACACCCGTTTTAGTTTCACCATTAATAATCGCCCAATTAATAGGAGCCGCGCCACGGTAGTTTGGCAGTAACGATGCATGCAAATTAAACGTACCAAATTCAGGCATTTGCCAAACCACTTTTGGGAGCATCCTAAAGGCCACAACAATTTGTAAATTAGCCTTAAGCGCTTTTAACTCATCAATAAAACCTTCATTTTTTAAATTTGTAGGCTGCAGTATCGTTAAATTTTGCGATTTTGCATAGGCTTTAACAGCACTCTCATTAAGTTTTCGGCCGCGTCCTGCAGGTTTGTCTGGTGCTGTAATAACACCCACAATATTATAATTGTTTTCTACTAGTGTTTTTAAAGTAGCCACAGCAAAATCTGGTGTGCCCATAAAAACAATTCTTAAATTTTTCATCAATACTTTTTTATTTTAAATTTTTGGGCGCCTGCCTGCCGGCAGGCAGGTTACGTCTCCTAAGGTCGTCGTCGGGCTATCCGTTACAAGTCCTCGCACCTCCTTCGTCGGGCTGCGGGCTTTCCTCTTCAATCCCTGCCTGCCGGCAGGCAGGCCTAACGCAGTAATCTGCTATTGCCAGTATTATTTATATAAAATTTTAAGTGTCTGTTGTCATTTCGACTAAGCGAGAAAGGAACGACGAGAAATCTTATAATAATGAGATTCCTTTTCAAAAGCTACGTTTTATATCTTAAAACAAAATTTACTTTGTTTTCAATAGCATTCGGAATGACAAGCTAACTTAAAATATACTTCTAACTATAAATGACTTAATTTATAGGTGTTTGTTGGTGTAATATTTATAATTTGATGCTCTATTAGCAATTTTAAAACCATTTTTAAAGCTTCGGGTTCACATTGTAATTGAGCTACCATAACTCTTGATGATTGGTCGCCATTTTCTAACAATTCAATAATACGTTTTTTTAGGGTATTAATATCTTCAGGTTTCTTTTTCTCTTTTTTCGATTTAATACAAACCGAACAAATACCGCAATTTTTCGAATCTTTTTCTCCAAAATAGGCGAGTAGCTGTACACTTTTACAAACCGAATCATTTTCAACATAATCCAACATAGCCTTAACTTGCTGTTGTTTCAATTTGTTTTGTTGTTCTATGGTTTTTGCAATTCTATTGATGGTTTTATCATCTTCTCTAGGTTCAATAAAGGTTATTTGCGCATCGGTTTTAGCTAAGTTTAAGGTGATGATTTCGTCGCTTTCTAATGTTTGTAAAATGTGAGTTAATCTGCCTTCAGAAACCGATGCTTTTTCAGCAACTTTAGCCAGGTCTATTTTTGTTACATGATCAAAAACCCCGCCATATAATCGTAAAATAGATTTCACAACAATGCCCAATTCCTGATGCGTTTCTAAGTAATTAAATAACGCTTTGTTTGAAATTATAAATTGTACCGTAACTTTATTTTTAAATTGCTTTGATAGCGTTATAATACTATTTCTATCTAATACTAAAAGTGCATTATAGCAAGTAATGGGGCTAAAATTATAGGTTTTACAAAAGGTATTAAAATCAAAATCGTTGGTTACATATTCGCCTTCACCGTACGGAATTTGAAAATAACTACATAGTTTTCTATATACCTGCTTCACCAATTTAACACCTGGTAAAACACTTAAAAATTGGTTTTTAACTAAGGCTTTATCCCCATCGTTTTTTAGAATGACTGCAAACGCTTTGTCGCCGTTACGTCCTACTCGGCCAGCCTCCTGGAAGTAACTTTCTATGCTTTCAGGGAAACTCATGTGAATCACCGTTTTTACATCGGGTTTATCTATGCCCATTCCAAAGGCATTGGTAGCTACCATAACTTGTTTTTGGTTATTAAGCCAAGCTGTCATGTTTTGATCCTTTTCAATATTTGAAAGGCCGCCGTGGTAATGCGTTGCTGTAATTTTTTTGGTATTTAAAAACGCGCTTATATCAAGTGTTTGTTTTCTATTCCGCACGTAAATGATAGACGCTGCCGAATACTTTTTTAAAATGGTTTCAAGCCTGTAATATTTGTCGTTCTCATGAAAAACCATGTAGGCCAAATTTGCCCTGTAAAACGATTGCCGGAATATTTTTGGGTTTATAAAATCTAATTCGTCAACAATATCCTGAACCACTTCAGGTTTTGCTGAAGCCGTTAAGGCAACTACATTTACACTAGGTTGTAGTTGCCGTAATAAGGTGATGTTTTTATAAGCTGGCCTAAAATCGCTTCCCCATTGCGAAATACAATGTGCCTCGTCAACCGCAATTAAATTAACATGCATTTGCCTAATCCGGTCTTGCACCAATTCTTGTTGCAAACGCTCTGGCGATAGGTATAAAAATTTATAGTTACCATAAATGCAATTATCTAATAAGGTATCTAGATCCTTATAACTAATACCGCTTGTAATAGCCATAGCTTTTATGCCTTTGTTGTTTAAGGCGAGCACTTGGTCTTTCATAAGTGCTATTAAAGGCGAAACAACAACACAAATGCCTTTTTTAACCAAAGCTGGTATTTGGAAGCATAACGATTTTCCGCCACCTGTTGGAAGTAGCACAAAGGTATCTTCGCCAGCAATTACCGCATTAATAATGGCTTCTTGTTGTGGCCTAAAACTTGTAAAATTCCAGTAGCGTTCTAATATTTTAATGGGATGTTCCATATTACATATCGGACATTTTTAAAATGAAATCTGCACGTTCATTTACGGTTCCGAAAGGCACATCAATTAATTTGTAATTATGAGATTTGTAGGTGTTAACTAAGTGGTCGTGAATTTTTTCAGCCTGGTCGAAAGTTTCGTAGCGCTCATTATCGCTTGTGTAAATGGCTTCCCATGGTTTTAAAATAAAAACTAGGTTATAGGTTATGTTTTTACAGCAATCTAGAAAGTTTTCGGGAATGGCGTCTCCAATAAAATCCATATAGGCTAAAACATCAGGCACACCTCTATCGAAAAAAACGGTTTTATTTTCATAAATATCGGCTTCAAAAAACTGTTGTTGTCTCCCTTTTAAAAGTAGTTCGCTAAATAATAGGGGATTGGTTAAAAATAGTTGATCGATGCCTTCTTTTTTGGCGTCTAAAATAACTTGTCTAGAAATTTCTTCAAGACAAATATGACCTCTGTTTATAAGCTCGTTAACTAAGGTAGATTTTCCAGTTCCTGGACCTCCTGTAATGACTATTTTTTTAGTACTCAATGGCAATTTATTTGTTGTAAAAATCGGAATTTAAATGATGAAAAAAAAGCGGAAGCCGAACAATTGCAAATAGTCCATGGTTTTTAGGTTTGGTTTTTTGTTGGCAAGTGGTTGTGCTAGGGATTGCAGAAGAAAGCCCACAGCCCGACGCAGGAGGTGCGAGGACTTGTAACGGAAAGCCCGACCCTTTTGGGTAGCGCACAAATAATAAGATTTTAAATTTTTTTAAATATATTTTGGTGCCGTATATTTGCACAAAAAAATTAGACCTATGAGCACACCTCCAGATTCTGAAGAGTTTTACAAAAAATTAAAGGGTCAGTTGCAAGATACTGCGCTTTGGCCGACGGAATATTTATATAAATT
>NZ_JBATHX010000471.1:0-14811 GCF_049667265.1 Algibacter sp.
GGCATTCCCGATTTTGTTGAAAACCAAGGTACATTAGTGACACTTTCTGGAATTGATACAGACTTAAATGGATTAGATGATATTTTTAATATGTCAACTTTACCGATTGATACCGATAATGATGGTATTTTAGACTTTTATGATTTAGATAGTGATAACGACGGTATTTATGATTTAATTGAAACAGGACAATTAGGTTTATTATCAGATACCGATTTAAACGGCGTAGACGACAGCCCAAATTTTGGTGTTAATGGATGGACAGATGATGCTGAAACAGCACCCGACAGTAATGAATTAGGGTATATTTTAAATGACTTAGACAATGATGGTATCTTTTCATATTTAGATTCAGATAGTGATGGTGATGGCTGTAATGATGTTATTGAAGCTGGTTTTTCCGACGGAAATAATGATGCCGTTCTAGGAGATACTATGGCTACTACTAACACTTCAGGTTTAGTTAATAATGCAAGTGATGGTTACACTTTACCAAACCCAAACTATCTAGATTTTGCGCCTTTAACAATATCAACCCAACCATTAAATACTGAAGTATGTGAAGCTTCAAATGCTACCATCTCAGTAGTTTCAACTGAAGCAGAAAGCTATCAATGGGAAATAAGTACAGATGGAATTAATTGGAATCCAATAACAGATGACGCTATTTATACCGATTCACAAACAGCAAGTTTGAATATTTCAAACACGCCTTTAACTTTTAATACTTATAATTACAGAGTAAAAATTGATAGAATTGGTAATAGCTGCGGTTTATATTCAGATGAAATGGAACTAACCGTAAACCCCTTACCTATTATAAATTCGCCCGTCGTTTTAATTCAATGTGATGATGATGACCTAACAACATTAGGTTATAGTCCATTTAATTTAACTGAGGCTAACAACGAAATTTCTACAAACGCTATCAACGAAACGATTACCTTTTACCTAACGCAGGCAGCAGCAATTTTAGGAGATAATACAAGTCCTGATTTTATCAACAACCCAACAACTTTTGAAAATAGAACCATAAGTTCTGATGTGATTTGGGCACGAATAGAATCGACTTTTGGATGTGCATCGGTTTCACAAATTCAACTTAATGTGTCAACAACGGTTGTCCCTCCAACTTTTCTAGAAACGTTTAATCAATGTGATGATTTTCTGGATGTTAATGGTAATGACAATTCGAATAATGATGATAGAGACGGCGTAGCTAGTTTCGATTTCAGTTCTGTTTCTGCAACTATTATTAGCTTTATTCCTCCGGGACAAACCATTTTACCACCGCGTTATTATAGAAATGAAGCCGATGCTTTAGCGGAAATTAATGAAATTACAGATCCTTCAAATTACAGAAATATTGGGTATCCCAATTCACAATTTATTTATGTTAGAATTGATAGCGCCATATCAAACGATTGTTTAGGATTAGGTGCTCATATTTTACTGAATGTGGAACCTTTACCTGTAACAAATACAATAAGTATTGACAGACAATGTGATGATGATAATGATGGCGAATATCCGTTTGATACCTCACAAATTGAAAATGATGTTTTAGGACCTCAAAATCCAAGTGATTTTACGATTACCTATTTTGATGACATGGGAACAGGATTACCGAGTCCGTTGCCAAATCCATTTCTCACAGCAACCCAAACTATAACTATTCGGGTTACTAACAACACAACTTCGGCTCCAAATGGCCCATGCTATGATGAAACTACGGTAACGTTTACAGTCGATGAACAACCATTTGCTAATCCCGTTCCAAATCAAACGGTTTGCGATGGTGAGGCAGGTGATATCGATGATGACGGCTATTACGCTTTTGATACATCTACTTTTACTAGCACTATTTTGGGAACTCAAATAGGGATGGAAATTTATTATGATTTTACGGATGAAAATGGAAGTCTATTATTAAATCAGTCCACATTACCAAATCCGCTTGTTTCCGAAAATCAAATCATTTCTGTAGCAGTTATAAATCCAAATAATGTAACATGTTTTGCGACTACAACAATTAATTTAACTGTAAACCCTTTACCAGAATTTATAGTCGATACCCCAAGACTGGTTTGTTCTTCAGATCCAACATTTTCAATTGAATTAGAACCTTTTGAATCCAACCCTTCTGAAACCTTTGATTACGAGTGGCTCTGGACGAGTTTAGACGGTACCACCACCAATCAATTTGTATCTAACAATAGAATGATTTCGGTTTCAACCGCAGGAACGTACAGCATCACCTTAACTAAAACGGACGGAACAAACTGCTCAATTACAAAAACCATTTTTGTTGATGCTTCAGAACAAGCAACTATAACCCAAGAAGATGTCTCAATTGTCGATCTTTCTGAAAATAATTCAGTAACCATTAATCCTACAAATTTAGGAATGGGTAATTATGAATTTGCCTTACAAGTAGAAGGTTCAACTTTCATCAATTATCAAATAGAACCATTTTTTAATAATGTGTTACCTGGTTTTTATACAATTCATGTTAAAGATGATATTTGCGGTGTCTCAACATTAAATATTTCAGTTATTGGATACCCTAAATATTTCACTCCTAACGGCGATGGTATAAATGATTTATGGAAAATATTAGGTATTGATGAGCGTACTCAACCCAACACCACCGTTTTAATTTTTGATCGTTATGGTAAATTAATCAAACAGCTTTTAGTACAAGATTCCGGTTGGGACGGAACTTTTAAAGGAAACATATTATCTACTAACGATTATTGGTTTAAAGTTTTTCTTGAAGAT
This sequence comes from Algibacter sp., assembly GCF_049667265.1. Classification (GTDB taxonomy): domain Bacteria; phylum Bacteroidota; class Bacteroidia; order Flavobacteriales; family Flavobacteriaceae; genus Algibacter_B. The sequence goes on from NZ_JBATHX010000471.1 coordinate 2,782, forward strand.
GGCAGGCAATTTTCTGGTCATTTTACTTTAAAACGATAGCACATATATTTTACGTAATTTTGTAAAATGCAGTTTAAAATTGAATCCGAATTTAAACCTACTGGCGATCAGCCACAGGCAATAAAACAACTTGTAAATGGTATTAATTCAAATGAAAAATACCAAACCCTTCTTGGTGTAACAGGTTCTGGAAAAACATTTACTGTTGCCAATGTTATTGAAGAAGTTCAAAAACCAACATTGGTTTTAGCGCATAATAAAACATTAGCAGCTCAATTATACTCTGAGTTTAAACAGTTTTTCCCTAATAACGCTGTGGAGTATTTTGTATCTTATTACGACTACTATCAGCCGGAAGCCTACATTCCTGTGTCAGGTGTTTTTATTGAAAAAGATTTATCTATTAATGAAGAAATAGAAAAAATGCGATTAAGCGCAACTTCTTCGCTTCTATCTGGGCGTCGCGATGTACTTGTAATTGCATCTGTTTCTTGTATTTATGGTATTGGAAATCCCATCGAGTTTCAAAAAAATGTGATTACTTTAAAAAGAGATCAAGTTATTTCTAGAACCAATCTTTTACACCAATTAGTACAAAGTTTATATTCTAGAACGGAAGCGGATTTTAGACACGGAAACTTCAGAATAAAAGGTGATACTGTTGATATTTTTCCGAGTTATGCAGATGATGCGTTTAGAATTCACTTTTTTGGAGATGAAATTGAAGATATTGAGTCATTCAACATTCAAACCAATGAGGTTGTTGAAAAGTACGACCAACTTACTATATACCCTGCAAATATGTTTGTGACTTCGCAAGATGTTTTGCAAGGTGCTATAAAGGAAATTCAAGACGATTTAGTAAAACAACATGACTATTTTAAAGAAATAGGGAAACATTTAGAAGCTAAACGACTTAAAGAACGAACCGAATTTGATCTAGAAATGATTCGCGAATTAGGGTATTGCTCGGGAATTGAAAACTACTCCCGGTATTTAGATGGCCGATTACCTGGAACGCGTCCGTTTTGTTTATTAGATTATTTTCCTGATGATTATTTAATGGTGGTTGATGAAAGTCACGTAACCATTTCACAGGTTCATGCCATGTATGGAGGCGATAGAAGCAGAAAAGTAAACTTGGTAGAATATGGATTCAGATTACCAGCTGCAATGGACAATCGACCATTAAAGTTTGAAGAATTTGAAGCCATCCAAAATCAAGTGATATATGTAAGTGCCACACCGGCTGATTACGAATTGCAAAAATCAGATGGTATTTTTGTTGAGCAAGTTATTCGTCCAACTGGATTATTAGACCCCATAATTGAAGTACGACCAAGTTTAAATCAAATTGATGATTTAATTGAAGAAATACAACTACGCATTGAAAAAGACGAACGCACTTTGGTTACTACACTTACGAAACGTATGGCTGAAGAGTTGACCAAATATTTAGACAGAATTCAAATTAGATGCCGTTACATACATAGTGATGTTGACACGTTAGAGCGTGTTGAAATTATGCAAGATTTACGAAAAGGCTTATTTGATGTATTGGTTGGAGTAAACTTACTTCGGGAAGGTTTAGATTTACCTGAAGTATCGCTTGTAGCCATTTTAGATGCTGATAAAGAAGGTTTTTTACGGTCTGCTCGTTCGCTTACCCAAACCGTTGGAAGAGCAGCTAGAAACTTAAATGGAAAAGCTATTATGTATGCCGATAAGATTACAAAAAGCATGCAAAAAACTATTGATGAAACCGAATACAGACGCGAAAAACAAATTGCATATAATACAAAACACAACCTCGTACCTAAAGCTTTAAATAAAAGTTTGGACAATGCCCTTTCTAAAAATTCTGTAAGCACGTATAGCTATGAATTAGAAGCATTAAAAGCTGCCGAACCAGAAAGCGAGTATTTAAGTAAGCCAGATCTTGAAAAGAAAATTCGAGAAAGACGAAAACTAATGGAAGAAGCTGCAAAAGCATTAGACTTTATTGTGGCCGCAAAACTGCGAGATGAAATTAAAAGCTACCAAAATAAATTAGAAAAGCTAAAAGTATAAACTTTTAGCTTTTCGATAATCTACTATTGTAAATTATAATCAACACTAATAATTGAATTCTTTTAGAAAAAAATCTAAATGAAAGGGTTTTTAGTTGTATTGTGTTTTGAAAATATCAATCAAAACATCTGGTGGAACAATTTTATTAGGAAAACTTTCCATTAAGTATAATACTTTGGTAATTGACTCATGGCTTAAGCCCATTCTCAATCCAAAATTATATAACTTAATAACTCCAGGGGAATTATTCTCTTCGTTACTTTCTTGTTCAATATTCATTAATAATACTAATCTATGAAACTGAACTATACGTTCGCTGTGAGATTTTAAATGTGTATAAGTAACTGGGTTTTCCAATAAATACTCAAAATCTTCTCGACATATATCTAATTGCTTGGCGACTCCTAATAAGAAATTATACTCTATGCGTTTTATTTCTTTGTCATATTTCGCAAAAGCAATCATTTCTGATAAAAGGCTCAACTTTTCTACTCGATTAACCATTCTTTAAGGGTTTTGTATAGGGATAAATTAATTACAATATAAAGTTACACAGAAGAGTCCTTTAATAATCGTAGATATAATGTAACTTATCGAAAAACAGTACGTATTTAGTCGTTATTTTTATCAACTTCATCAATTATTTACTTTTCTTTAACTAAATAAATTGCCTTTTATCTTTTAAAATATTAAAGTAAAAACATAAAAACAAAACATAACCCATTGTTTATCAATATTTTAAGTTATGATATTTTATGAAGTTTAATTTTTCTTAAAACCAACATTTAGGGTATCTTTACAAAAGTTGATTAAACGCTAGTTTTGCTCATGCCAAAACTAAAAATCGATGAAATGCATACGTTTATAACCATTCAAGAAGTACTATGACTAATAACGATATATTAAAAAAATTAAGAGTTGCCTTAAAATTGCGTGATGATGATATTGTAAAGATATTAGAGCTTGTAGATTTCAGGATTTCTAAAAGTGAATTAGGAGCTTTTTTTAGAAAAGAAGACCACCCAAAATACATGGAATGTGGAGATCAAATTCTTCGGAATTTTCTAAATGGTCTTGTTATTCACCTTAGAGGACCAAGGCCTCCGAAAAATTCAAATCCCAAATCTGATGATAAAAAAGAGGAGCCAGTTTCAAAAAAATCAAATAAAAAGGAACATTTAACTTCATCTAAAACAAACAAAAAGAGCAACAATTAATTGTTGCTCTTTTTTTATAAGACACTTCAACTCCGCTCAGAGTGATAAATTATTTCCTTTAAGCTAATACTTGTTGTACTTTATCAGCTGCTTCTTGAAACTCAGTAGCACTCATAACATCTAACCCTGAATTATCAATTAACTTTTTAGCTATATCAGCGTTGGTTCCTTGTAAACGTACAATAATTGGTACATTTATGGTTCCCATGTTTTTATACGCATCAATAACACCTTGTGCAACACGATCGCAACGTACAATACCTCCAAATATGTTAATAAGGATGGCTTTTACAGCAGGATCTTTTAAAATAATTTTAAATGCTGCTTCTACACGAGCTGCATCAGCTGTACCTCCAACATCTAAAAAGTTAGCTGGCTCACCACCTGCTTGTTTAATTAAATCCATAGTAGCCATAGCTAAACCTGCTCCATTTACCATGCAACCTACATTACCGTCAAGGTCAACATAGTTTAAACCAAGTTCTCCTGCTTCAACTTCAATAGCACTTTCTTCACGAACATCTCGTAAATCAACATAATTTTTATGTCTAAATAAAGCATTATCATCAATAGTTACTTTAGCATCAACTGCCAATATTTTATTATCACTAGTTTTTAAAACCGGATTAATTTCAAATAAAGAAGCGTCAGACTTTACATATGCCGTATAAAGATTAGTGACAAATTTCGTCATTTCTTTAAATGCTAAACCAGATAAACCTAAGTTAAAAGCTACACGTCTTGCTTGAAATGGCATTAAGCCAACAGTAGGATCAACTTCTTCAGTAAAGATTAAATGTGGCGTTTCTTCTGCAACAGTTTCAATATCCATTCCACCTTCAGTAGAATACATAATCATGTTACGCCCTGTACCTCTATTTAATAAAACAGATACGTAAAACTCACTTGTTTCGGTTTCACCTGGATAATAAACATCTTCAGCAACTAAAACTTGGTGTACACGTTTCCCTTCCGCAGAAGTTTGAGGTGTAATCAAATCCATTCCTATTATTTGACCAGCGATCTCTTCAACTTCTTTTAAGTTTTTGGCAATTTTAACACCGCCACCTTTTCCGCGTCCTCCTGCATGAACTTGGGCTTTTATAACGTGCCAGCTTGTTCCTGTTTCGCTAGTTAATTGCTTTGCAGCAGCAACTGCTTCTTGTGCATTTTGAGCTACAATACCACGTTGGATACGTACGCCAAAACTGCTTAATATTTCTTTACCTTGGTATTCGTGTAAATTCATAATATCGCTTCTGTTTTAAGATTCACAAATGTAAATAATAGCGTTTACTTACCCTAATATTTAAATGTGAAAACTAGCAAAAATATTTTAAACCACATAAGTGTTAAATAATTAACAAAATGTTTAATTTGATTTATTTTTTGATTTTTTATTTTTTTATTGATTCAAAAAAATATCTTTGACAAAAATTAAAAGAATCATGTTAGATAATCAGTTGCTTAAAATTGCAGAAGAATTTGGAAGTCCAGTATATGTTTATGATGCTGAAAAGATTGAAAACCAATACAAAAGATTAACCTCTGCTTTTAAAGGTGTAAAGAATTTAAAAGTTAATTATGCTGTAAAAGCCTTATCAAATATATCGATATTAAAACTTTTAAAATCTTTAGGTTCTGGTATTGACACGGTTTCTATTCAAGAAGTAAAACTTGGTTTGGCTGCAGGATTTAATCCAGACCAGATTATATACACGCCTAATGGGGTTTCTTTAGATGAAATTGAACAAGCCGCCAAATTAGGTGTGAAAATAAACATTGATAATCTTTCTATTTTAGAACAGTTTGGAACAAAACACCCAAAAGTACCTGTGTGTATTCGTATTAACCCGCATGTTATGGCTGGAGGTAATGCTAATATATCGGTGGGACATATTGATTCCAAATTCGGAATTTCAATTCATCAAATACCACACATTTTACGTATTGTTGAGAATACTAAAATGACCATTAACGGCATCCACATGCATACTGGAAGTGATATTTTAGATATTGAAGTGTTTTTATATGCAAGTGAAATATTATTTGATACAGCAAAACAATTCAAAAACTTAGACTTTATTGATTTTGGATCTGGTTTTAAAGTTCCATATAAGCAAGGAGATATTGAAACCAATATTGAAGAATTAGGAAAAAAATTATCTGCTAGATTTAATGAATTTTGTAAAGCTTATGGTAAAGATTTAACCTTAGCTTTTGAACCTGGAAAGTTTTTAGTAAGTGAATCTGGAAGTTTTTTAACCAAGGTGAATGCTGTAAAACAAACTACATCAACAGTTTTTGCACAGGTAGATTCTGGATTTAATCATTTAATTCGTCCGATGCTATATGGTTCACACCATGATATTATTAACATATCGAACTCAAAAGGAAAAGAACGTTTTTATACGGTTGTAGGTTACATTTGTGAAACCGATACTTTTGGAAACAACAGACGCATAAATGAAATTAATGAAGGTGATATTTTATGTTTTAAAAACGCCGGAGCTTATTGTTTCTCTATGGCAAGTAATTATAATTCAAGGTACAGACCTGCCGAAGTTCTATGGTATAACAATAAAGCTCATTTAATTAGAAAAAGAGAAACTTTTGAAGATATTTTAAATAATCAAATTGAAGTAGACTTTAATTCAAAAAAAGAGCCTGTTCTAACCAAATAATTATCTTTTTTAAAAATATACCACCTCTTTTTTACATTTTTTTGTTTTAAAGAGGTGTTTTTTTGAAATAAAGTTTGGATATAATAGTTTTCAACTAAAATCGTCCTATTTTTGAAGAAATAGCAATTTTAATGGATTTTACAAACCCTCTCGTGTATGGCGTGCCTTGTTTTCTTGGACTCATACTTCTTGAATTCACCTATAGCAGACATCATAGAAAAGATAAAAAAAGTAAAGAACTTTACGAAAATAAAGATTTAATAGCAAGTCTTACCATGGGTATAGGCTCTGCAATTATAGCACCGCTTACAAAAACTATTGCTGCCATTGTTCTTTTCAATTTTGTTTATGATATTTTCAATCCATTAGTTGATGGCGTTCGAATGAATATTATGGGTTGGGAATCATTTGGTTACGCCTGGTATATTTGGCTTATTTGCCAACTTTTAGATGATTTTAGCTATTATTGGTTTCATAGGCAAAACCATAATGTCCGTTTTCTTTGGGCGGCACATATTGTTCATCATTCTTCCGATAATTTCAACTTAGGAACTGCTGTTAGAAACGGTTGGTTCACCATATTTTACAAACCCTTTTTCTATATGTGGATCCCAGCCATTGGGTTTCCACCAGAAATGCTAGTAGTTTGTTTAGGAATTGAGGCTTTATGGCAATTTCAACTGCACTCTGTTTATATTCCTAAAATGGGATTCATAGAAAAATTTATGAATACACACACCATGCACCAAGTTCATCATGCACAAAACTTAGAATATATGGACAAAAACCATGGTGGTTTCCTTAATATTTTTGATAAAATGTTTGGCACTTGGAAAGAACTTGACGAAAACATTGATATTAAATATGGGGTAACCCACGCTCCAAATTCATACAACCCTTTAGTTATCTTAACACATGAATATAAAGATATTTGGAAGGATATGAAAAAATCTAAAAACTGGTATCATAAATTCATGTATGCATTTGCTGCTCCTGGTTGGAGTCATGATGGAAGCACACTTACCATAAAACAACAACAAAAGCTACTACTGGCTGATAATAATAATTAGAAAATTAACATTTGTCAACAAAAAGGAAACAAATCAATCTATTTAATGAGAATTATTTAAATTATTTGTTAATATGCTTATTTTTAATTAATATTATATAATAATCCCTAAGTCTTTTTAATTGTTAAAAAAGACTTTATGCCAAATTCAATTGATACTAGCTTCTTTAAATTAAAAAAGGCTTCATTTTTAATGTTGCTTTGTTTTCATTTTTCGTATGCTCAAAACACTTCCATAGATAGTCTTAATTATTTACTTTCAAAAGAAACAACAGACTCAAAAAAGCTACAACTTTTAGAGGATATTGTAACAACCGCTTCCAACACCGATTTTAAAAAAGCAATAGTTTATGCTCGAATGGCAGTAAAACTAGCAGACCAAACCCAACACAATACCTGGCAACCTAAATTTAATGAAATGAAAGGTAGAATTCATGCCAACCTATTAGAGTTGGATTCTGCTTCCTACCACTTTGATAAAGCCTTTAATGGATATTTTGATATTGACGACAAAAAAGGTCAAGCCACTACCCTATTTAAAATTGGTTGGGTTTATAAAAAAAGAGGTGATTTAGAAAACGCTATGAAAAGTGACTTAAAAGCCTTAAAACTTATGGAATCCATAAATAATAAAGCTGGCATTGCGGGTGCTAATACACGAATTTCTGAAGATTTATGTAGACAAGAAAGATATCAGGAAGCTTTAGAATATGCCTTAAAAAACATAGCCTTTTGTAATAAAAATGATTTAAACGAAGAATTGGTTTTTAGTTACACCAATGCAGGAAGCGCCGCTATTGCGATGAACAATCCTGAGGACTCCTATATGTATTTTGATAAGGCACTTTCGCTGGCAAAAGCATTAGAATTTAATCCAATGAGCATGTGCGATTTTTTGAATAACCGCGGAAATGCACTAAAAAGACTAGGCAGATACGATGAAGCTTTGTTAGATTATAAACAAGTATTAAAACTTTCTGAACAAACAAATTATAAAAACGCATGGATTACTGTTACAGCAAACTTAGGTGAAATTAATCTTTTAACTGGAAATTATCAGGAAGCTTTAAAATACCAACTTCAAACAGTACAAAATCAAGAAGAGAATAACGATTTAGCCAACTTAACCGAAAATTATGGGCACGTTAGCACCATTTATGAAAAATTAGGCAACTACCCTTTAGCGCTAGCATATCAAAAAAAAGCAAGAATAATGCGAGATAGTACTGCAAGGTTGGAGAGTGATAAAACCATGTCGAACTTATTAACACAATACGAAACTGAAAAAAAAGAAAGCACCATAGCATCTCAAAAAAACCAATTAGCTCAGCAAAAAATAGTACAATGGCTAAGCATTGGTTTGGTAACTTTATTATTAGGATTTTTGTTTTTTGGTTATAAAAGTTATGTGGCAAGAACGAAATCCAATAAATTGTTGGCTGCAAAAAATAAGCAAAATGAATTATTACTAAAGGAAATTCACCATCGGGTAAAAAACAACCTAGAACTTGTAAAAAGTTTAATTGCTTTACAATCTGCCCAACTTGAAGATTCTGTAACAAAAGACGCCATGATTGCTAGTCAAAACCGCGTGCAATCTATGGGAATAATTCATCAAAAATTATATCAAGGTGAAAATTTAGGAAATGTTGAAATGAAAGACTACTTCCTTAATTTAGGTGAAGGCATTTTAGACACCTTTAATGCCGATGATAAAGTTAAAATTGAATATGCTATGGACAATCTAGAATTGGACGTAGATACCGCAGTGCCTATTGGTTTAATTGTTAACGAATTACTTACAAATGCCTTAAAATATGCATTTCCTAAGGAAGCAAAAGGAAATATATCGATAAGCTTATCCAAACCAAACCCAGAAACATTAACGCTTAAAGTGGTTGATAATGGCATTGGTAAAACAGCAGGTTTAGCTCCGAAAGGAACAGGTTTTGGTTCCCAACTCATTAAATTATTAACTCAACAACTCGATGGCGAAATGACTGAAGACACCTTAAATGGCACTTCTTTTCTTTTTAATTTTAAATTTTAAATTAAACAAAGCTGCATAAATGGATTCAAAAATTAAAATATTAATTGTTGAAGATGAAATGATTATTGCTGCAAACATTTCATTACAGCTTATAACATTGGGTTATGAAGTTACTGGAATTATTTCGAGAGGGGAAGAAGCTTTAATTCATATTGAGCAACATAAACCAGACATTTTACTTTTAGATATTAATTTAAAAGGAAGTATCGATGGCATTGAAATGGCTCAAATTATGCAAAAAACAGTAAATACACCTATTATTTATTTAACTGCAAACGCTGATGAAGCTCATTTTAATAGAGCAAAAGAAACACATCCGTATGCTTTTATCTCAAAACCATTTAAAAAATTAGATTTAGAACGAGCTATAGAATTAACCGTAAACATGATTAAATCTGAAAAAGAATCCGCTAAACCTGCTATTGAAAAAACTTCACCTTTTATTTTAAGTGATAGTATTTTTGTGAGGCATTTGGAAAAAATGGTGCGTGTAGAAATCAAGGATATTCTATATATAGAGGCTGAAAGGAATTATTGTCGTATTTATTCGAAAGTAAAAGAATATTTATTGGTAATGACCTTAAAAGATCTTGATGAAAAATTACCTCAGCAACATTTTATAAGAGTACACCGCTCCTTTATTGTTAACCTCTCTCAAATTGATGAAGTAGCAACTAGCCATATTGTTATTGCAAAAAAAGCCATTCCTGTTAGTAAACCTTTAAAAGTAGAATTACTTAATAGGTTACAAACAATATAATTAAATCAGTTAATCTCCCTTTTTACGCTTAGATAAATAGAACGTACTGTTCGGACAGAAAAACATGGGTTTCGTCCTAAACCGCTTTCTTTTAACTTTGATTATTAGTTACTTAGGTATATAATTCTTCCCTATTACATTTTAATTAACCAACCATAGTTAATTAATCTGAAAACTATTAATGCCTTTTCAAATCAAGTAACCAACCAATCTTAAACCTCGCAGTTTATCATTGTAATAGAATGTGAGGTTTTTTAACAAATTGGACAACATAAAACAGTCAAATTATGAAAAAAGCAGGCATTATCGGCGGTGCTGGTTTTATAGGCAGCTATATCACCAAGCGATTTTTGGAAAATGGATATGATGTAAAAGTATCCACAACCGATATTTCAAATGAAAACAAATATGAGCATTTGATGGACCTTAACAATTCCGATCATTTACATATTAGTGAGCTTAATGTTGAAAATAAAAAACAATTAAAAGAATTTGTAAAAGACTGCGACATTGTTATCCATGGTGGCACTCCTTTTCAACTAGATGTTAAGAATCCTCAAACTGAACTTTTTGACCCAACTATTAAAGGCACCGAAAACTTCTTAGAAGTTGTAAATAATACGCCAAGTATCACCAAGGTAGTTTTTATTGCATCAGTAGCTGCATATAATACCAATTTTCCCCTGCCTGCTGGAGGAAAATCGGCTTCAGACACTTTTAGTGAAAAAGACACACCATTTACAAGTATGGAGAGTCACCCATATGCACAAGCAAAATTTATAGCCAACCAATCAGTAAATAATTTTATAAAAACACACCCAAATCTCGATTTTGAAATCACAAGTGTTTCTCCTGTGGCGGTATTTGGTAAATCTTTGTCAAAAAGAGAGGATTCTGTTTCAACAGGGTTGCAATATTTAATTAAAAACAAAATAGCACCCAATCCTTTCGTGCAAATGCTTTATGATACGAACGCAGAAATGGCAATCGTAAATGTGAAAGACGTTGCAGAAGGTGTTTTCAAGGCTGCTACAATTTCTGGTTTACATGGCAAAAATTATCTACTAAGTAGTGAAACTTATTCGGTTTCAGATGTGTCTGAAATGCTAAACAACCAACCACCAAAAACATTAGCCAAAATAATTTACCAAAACAAAATGGCTGAACATGATTTAGGGTTACCGTTTCAATCGGTTCAGAAAACCTTAAAAGAATATTCAAACTAAAACCCTTTAAAAATGAAAACTATAAACATTCAACTCGCCATCCTATTTTTATTGACTTTCACCATTTCTGGTTTTTGTCAAAAATTAGCATCCAACGATTATTATAATTACAAATCAATGGATCCGGTAGAATGGGCACTAGCACTAGACGCCGTTATTGCAGCTCCAAAAAATCATAAAATTATATTAGAAAATGATACCGTTAGAGTTTTGGAAGTGACTATCGCTCCTGGAGAAAGCGAAAATTTACATCATCACAAATGGCCAAGTGTTATTTACTTTCAGGAGGCAGATGAGTTTATCGATAAAGATGTTGATGGTAAAATAATTTTCGATAGCAGAAAACTAAAGGCCCCTTCAAAAACGCCAATGACCATATGGAAAGACTCTGAAGCGGCACATTCAATATCCAATTTGAGTAACACAAAATCAATAAAACTTATTAGAGTAGAAGTTAAACAATAAACCAATAATTAATTAATCATAAAAACCAATAAAAATGAAAACAACAACATTATTAACAGTACTTGCTTTTATAAGCATGACCAGCATTTTTGCACAAAAAAAGTCAAACGGCACTATTTACATTGAGCATCCCGCAATTACCGTAGTTCAAAACATGACTAAAGCATACGTAGCAGGCGATTCTACAAAAGTGGCAAGCTATTTAACAGATGATTTTAAAGCTTGGAATGGCGTAGGCACTAACCCTAGAGCTAAAGGAAGAGACAAGGCATCGTTTGCTGGAGGCGCCATAGGAATGAATAATGCACTAGATTATTTTTCAATTACACAAACGCCAGGTGCTTATCCAGACGCTATTGAATATAAAAAAGATAATGACGAAGATGTAGTTTGGGTACAAAATTGGGAAGACATAAATGGTGTGCACAAAAAAACAGGTGTTAAAATAAACATGCCAATGCACAGACTCTATGTTGTTAATAAAGACAA
>NZ_JBATHX010000472.1:0-5856 GCF_049667265.1 Algibacter sp.
ACTCCGCATAAGCTGCGATATATTATCGTCACCACTATGAGGAATATCTTTTAAAGACTGGCGAATTAAAAAGTAGTTTTTTTCAATATTAGTATCATCAGCTAATAACCATTTATAGAAATCAATACCCCACGCTTCTTCATCTTCAACTTGAATAGCACCTCTATAAAACTGACCTTTTTCGTTTATCCAGCCATTATCAACAGCTCTTAAATACTTATCTACCTGATATTGTTTTAATCGGGAATGATTATTTTTTGCATCCCAAAAATCAACCTTCTCTGTATAAGCTAAAATTTGACCTAAATAAATTTGATTTGATTTTGCTAGTGAAACAACATCATCTTTATACCGCGCGTGTTGAAATCCTGGGCCAATATTATCTGGACAAGGATCTTTAGGTTGCCTGATACTTCCATCTGTACAAAACCATCGAATATCTTTGTATGGTCCGCGAACATCATTTTTATATTGAATTATTTGTTTTGAAATATGCTCGTTACTGAGTTTCTGAGAGAAACTATTTGAAATAAAACTTAAAAAAACTATTAAAGCTAACTTTTTCATTTATAATTATTAAGGAATAATTTATATATCAAATATAGCACCAATTCAATTAAAAAAAATATTTTATTTTAAGTAGCGAACCATTAATTAATACTGAAATAATAACTAAAATTTGAAGCAAAAAAAGGAGCCTATTTCTAGACTCCTCTTTAATTCTTCAAAATGATGAACTTAAACAAGTTCAAAAATTAATCACTTCAATATACTTGTTAACTAATTAAAACTAAATTTGATTTTCAACCAACCAAGGAAATCAAATCTTTTTTTTAAGTAAACCTTAAAAAAACAAGCCGTTAAAAGTGCTTAATCATTAAGAATTGATAATAGCAAAACAAATATCATTAAAACCCTTAAGCCTTCCTAAAAATTGGATACTCAATCACTACGCAATCCGATAAAAAGCTGAAAAATGCATTTTAATTTGAATTATTTTTTTAATGTGTCTGAATAATTCTTTTGCAAAAAGTCAAGAAGTGGTATGTTTTTTATAGAGAGGTTCATTTTTTTGGAGATTCTGTAACGTCTGCTCTCTACCGATCTAATAGTTGCATTTAAAAATACCGCTATTTCTTTATTTGTAAAACCCATAAACAGGTAATAACAAATAATAATTTCAGATTTGTTTAATTCAGGATGTTCCTCTTTAATTTTCTTAAAAAACTCAACATTAAGGTCGTTAACCAATTCTAAATGGTTTTCATTTTTATCAAGTAAAGTTGAGGAATTAATGTGCAAATTTTTATATAAATCTTTAATTTTTTCCCTTTGCAATTCAATTGATTCTGTTCTTGATATTTGCTTAACCTCTATTTTTAAATTATTAATATACTCTTCCAATCCATAAACTTTTGTTGAAAGCTGCTTGTTATTTGTTTTTAAAATGGATAAATTATCTTTTACCTCATGATTAGAAACCAGTAATTTCCTTTTTTGTTTTTTATAATAACTAAAACTAAATAAACTTAAAAGCAATAAAACAACAACCAAAAAACCAGCTAAAAAACTATTAAAAGATACCTTTTCATTTTGTTCCATTAATTTAGATTCAGCCTCTTCTAACGAGTGATTTACTTCAAAACTAGCCTCTATAGTTTTATCAAACATTTGCTTTTGCAATAGCATTAATGAATCAAGATAAATTTTTGATTTATCTATATTTCCTAAATACTTACTCAAATCAGCATTCAATCTATAATATTCTTTTAAGGAACCGACTGCCAGATAATTTAAGCTCTTTGTGGTTTTTTTCAAATAATACTGTGTAGAATCTATTATTTTTTCTTTAAAAAATGCCTCGGCAAAACTATGGTTAAGGGCACCTTCAAATGATAAAAAATTAAATTCGATGGTTAGCGGATCGGTTTCTATTTTCTTGAATGCATTAAAATACTTATGTGCATTTTCAAAATTGTTCAAACCTATATGATTTAAAGTTAACATATATAAGGCAAACATATGGTAGTAGGGATCTTCTTTTATATTCTTATAAACATCCAACTTACTCATAATCATATCGTTACTCTCATTATAGTTTTGATCAAGAAGTTTTGCATAAGCCTCAACTTGTTCAACATCTAAAAGACCATATTCATAATCACACTTTTCAAAAAACATTTTGGCTTTTTCCAAATATTTTAATGCCGTTTTATCTTTTTCAATGAAGTATAAATTTGAAAACAAACCTATACTAGCTTCACCTCCAACACAATAATTTTTTTCAATTTCAGCATATTTAATTGCTAGAATAACACACTGATGATATTTAGTAAATTCATTATACTCATCATGAATAATGGCTCTTAATGAATAAAAATCGGCCACCCTACCAGGAATATTTTTTTCAACAGGAATAGGAATAGCTTGAAGAAAGGATAACGCTTTTTCCGAACTTTGATTTATATGAAAATTTGCTGAATCTAAAAGTTTATAGTATTCATTATCATCCTGACTAAAGGCAAAATTGCTAATAGCAAAAAATGATAAGCAGAAGCTAACAAAGTAAATTGGGGATCGAAAACCAAACATTATTTTGATTTATAATTGATTTAATTAACAGCTAAGCAAAAGTAATCAAAAATAAACTAAATACGTAAAAGATTACAAGATAATATGAGAATAATTAAAGTTTAAATAAAACAGAAAACTCGGCATTTGTTGTATTATGGCCGCCGTTTGGCTGTTTCATTTCAAGGTTTGATGTGTGCCGAACGGAATATCTGAAATCAAATTGCAATTTTTCTAATTCATAAGATAAACCCAAACCAAAAATATCTGAAAAGGCAAACCCTTTAGCTAATCTTTCAGTTGCTTTATCCGAGTGCATCGGGCCTAAACTGACTATTGCAAAAGTGCTTAAACCATTAATTAATTTATATCTAGCTATAAAACCACAGTTTAACACCAATTCGTTAATGGTGCGCTTTTGCATATACAATTCGGTTAGTTCTTGATAATTATCGGCATCTGAAGGTTTTATGTAATACTTATTTAAAAGTTGATGCTCAGCTACATTATAACTGGGTTCTAAATTAATTTCAAAAGCCCATTTTCTATAATCCTTAAACCTATAATTTATTTGAATTTTATAAAAATCAACTTCATGTGTATAATCCGCAGCGTTAAACGGGTATTTATTTTGAGAACCAGCCCCGTAGGTAAGTCCTAATTTTAGATTTTCTTTTTTTAATTGTGCATGCCCAACAATTGAAAAAAAACTAAATAATAAAGTCACAAAAAAGTGAATTACAAATTTTTGTTTCATTAAAAATTATTTAGATTTAATAATTTGAGCATTATACATAAAGGTTTCAAGCCAACGTTCAAACCTGCTATCAAACGCCGTTGAAAACACCAAATATTGACATTTCCCTATACTTTCGGGAGTCCTTGTTATTTCTGCTAAATTGTTATTTTTAAACAAAAACTCGGCATCTTCAATAATAAACATTTGTAGCTTATTCAAATTTATGCCATTAAGATAATAGAGTTTGTTTAACCTTTTTGGAGTTGCAATGACTATATCAACACCATCGTAAATTTCATTCCGTTGGTCATCAATATTTTTTTCATCGTATGCGCAATACACTCTTAAATCTGAACCTCTTAAAAATGCTTTAAACTCAAGTTCAAGATCCAAAGCTGCTTGTTTATCTTGAACAAAAATCAAAGCTCTCGGAGCATCTTCAAATGCCTCACCTTTTAGCTTTTGAATAACGCTAAGTATTATAGATGTTGTTTTACCAGCCTCTTTAGGAGCAATGCAAAACATACTTGCGCCGCCTTTAATTTTTGATAAAACTAATTTTTGAAAAGCTAATGGCTCATTAAAACCCTTGTTTTCAATGGTATCTTTTAAAGGTTGAATGAGTTTTTTAAACGGCATAAAATGACATGTTTTTAATTATCAGCAAATATAACACTAAATAAGACTACCCAAAACTGTTTAAAAAAATAACCGTTTGTTGTACTTTAAAAATATTCAGCCCACTTATCTTTTTGCATAAAACAATCAAATCAAATTTGCTAATGTTAAGATTGTATTAATAGATGGCTATTTTCGAATTTAAAGTTAATTAACTATTATTTTTGCCCAATGAATAAACCCCAAGCATTTAAGTTTGAATTTGTTGCTTTAATGGCATCTTTAATGTCTATCGTGGCCTTATCAATAGACGCATTATTACCAGCCATACCGGAAATTGGTGCCTCATTGGGTGTTAATAACCCTGAAAACAACCAGTTACTTATTACCATGATTTTTTTAGGAATAGGTTTTGGTCAATTAGTTTTAGGTCCATTATCCGATAGTTTTGGAAGAAAACCGCTAGTTTATGTTGGTTTTGTAATATTTATTATTGCAAGTATCATTTGCGTAACCACTAAAAGCTTTGAATGGATGATTTTTGGAAGAACACTTCAAGGTTTTGGTCTTTCTACTGCTAGAACCATAAGTATTTCTATGGTTAGAGACGAATTTGATGGAGATTATATGGCTAAAATTATTTCCATAATTGTTATGTTTTTTCTTTTAGTTCCTGTTGTAGCACCTACTTTAGGGCAATTATTAATTAGTTTTTTTAATTGGGAATCTATTTTTTATTTTAATTTAATTTTTGGTGTGATTATAGTAGTCTGGTTTTGGCTAAGACAACCAGAAACACTTGCTAAAGAAAAGCGTATCAAATTTTCATCCTATTTATTTATTAACGGAACAAAAGAATTTTTTAAAAGCAAAGAAGCCATTGCCTTTACACTAATCTCTGGGTTTATAACAGGATCTTTTATGGTTTATTTAAGCACCTCACAACAAATATTCCAATTACAATATAATTTAGCGGAAATGTTCCCATATATTTTTGCGAGTTTAGCTATTTCAATTGGTATTTCTACTTTTTTAAATAGCCAATTGGTTGTAAAATTTGGAATGATGCGACTAGCCTATATTTCGTGTATTGCATACACAGCTATTTCGTTATTATATGTGATTATATTTTGGTCCGGCATCAACCCAAGTATTTATGTTTTAATAAGTTTTTTTGCTTTACAGTTTTTTGCTGTTGGCTTTCTTTTTGGAAACTTAAGGGCTTTAGCTATGCAACCTTTGGGTCATATTGCTGGAATTGGAGCAGCAATAAATGGATTTTTATCAACGGTATTAGCAGTTCCAATTGCAAACTATATTGGTAGTTTTGTTAATACGTCTGTACTACCATTATTTATTGGTTTTTCTGTTTTTGGATTGCTTTCATTAACTGTTTTTTTTATGCTTAAAAATAGAACAGTAGCTATAAATGCTTAATAATGTTTGTTACAAATAACGCTCTTTTATAACATTTACATGGTGAATTTCATGCCCAAGAGTAATAAATACAGCTGCTCTTGAAGACAAAACACTATCACTTGCGGTACCTATTTGCTTCAAATCTTGCTCGCTTAAACTTTTTACAAGCACTATAAAATTTTGACGTACCGCTTGATACTCTTCAATTAAGTTTTCTAAAGATTTTTTATTAGCATTTGAAGGAATTATATAATCATTTTGCTCATATCCAGCTAAAGGAGTTTTATCCTGCCTTGCTATTCTGAAACAGCGGTACATAAAAACACGTTCGTTGTCTATAATATGCTGAAAAACATCTTTAACACTCCATTTATCTTCCGCATAGCGATACTCCAATTTATCATTAGGAATAGATTTAAAGAAATTTTCAACCTGAATTTTTCCTTCTTTTAAACCATCAATAAGGTTAAATTTATCTGAAACTTTAGCAATATAAGTTTCATAATACG
>NZ_JBATHX010000473.1:0-4711 GCF_049667265.1 Algibacter sp.
CCCGCGTTAGGGATTGAGCGATTGTTGGAGCTCCTCAAAGAGAGCGACTCGTGAAAGCCCGACCCTTGTGGTAACGCCCAAAAATTTCATTGCTATATTATTATTAACCCGCAGGAATAATTGCTGGGTTTAGAGCACAAAAAAGATACGTTCTTATAATTAATGAAAATAATTCATTTTTTCCTTGTCTGTTTAAACTAAAAAATTATTTTTGCAAAAATTAAACACACAAAAACATGTATTGGACTTTAGAATTAGCATCTTATTTAAGTGATGCGCCTTGGCCAGCGACAAAGGACGAATTAATAGATTACGCTATTAGAACGGGAGCACCTTTAGAGGTTGTTGAAAATTTACAGTCGATTGAAGATGAGGGAGACTCTTATGACTCAATTGAAGAAATCTGGTCTGACTATCCTACCGATGAGGATTACCTTTGGAATGAAGATGAATATTAGTAAAGCATAAAGAATAGTTAAAAAAGTCTCGATATGAGGCTTTTTTTTTGTTCTAAAATGTATCTTTGAAAAGCTTTTTATAAAGCAATTAAAATAGTAACGACACTATGCCAATAGCAATTGGATAGACGAATAAACATAAATATAAAAGAATGAATTTTTTAAATTCTGTATTGAAAGTATTTGTTGGCGATAAGGCTAAACAAGATGTTAAAGCACTTACGCCTTTAGTAAATAAAATTAAAACCTTTGAAGCGCCTCTGGAAGCTTTAAGTCATGATGAATTAAGAGCCAAGACTGCTGAGTTTAAAGCAAAAATTGCTGAAGCGAATGCCGACATAGACAAACAAATTGCCGACTTAACACAAGAAGCTGAAACGACTGAAGATATTGATAGACGTGAAGATATATATCTAGATATTGATAAGTTAAAGGATGAGGCTTATAAAATTACTGAAGACGTTTTAAACGATATTTTACCTGAAGCTTTTGCGGTGATAAAAGAAACTGCTAAACGTTTTGTGCACAATACCTCCATTATTGTTTCTGCAAATGAGTTTGATAGAACCATTTCTGGAGAAAAAGATTATGTGGTTTTAGATGGTGACAAAGCTATTTGGGCAAACTCCTGGGATGCTGCAGGAAAGGCCATTACTTGGGACATGGTACATTACGATGTGCAGTTAATTGGTGGTATTGCCATGCACCAAGGTAAAATTGCCGAAATGCAAACAGGTGAAGGTAAAACCTTAGTGGCTACCTTGCCAGTATACTTAAATGCTTTAGCCGGTAAAGGCGTGCATTTAGTAACTGTAAATGATTACTTAGCTAAACGTGATAGCGCGTGGATGGCTCCTATTTTTCAGTTTCATGGTATGAGTGTGGATTGTATTGATTACCATCAACCAAACTCTGATGCACGAAGAAAAGCTTATAACTCAGATATTACTTACGGTACCAATAACGAATTTGGTTTTGATTATTTGCGTGATAATATGGCACATTCGCCTGACGATTTAGTACAGCGTCCGCACCACTACGCTATTGTGGATGAAGTTGATTCTGTATTGGTTGATGATGCGCGTACGCCATTGATTATTTCGGGCCCTATTCCAAAAGGTGATCGCCACGAGTTTACAGAATTAAAACCTAAGGTTGACGATATTGTTTCGGTACAACGAAAATATTTAACGAGCGTTTTAGCAGAAGCTAAAAAGTTAATTGCCGACGGTGACACTAAAGAAGGTGGTTTACAACTGCTACGTGTTTACCGTGGAATTCCAAAAAACAAAGCACTTATTAAGTTTTTATCTGAAGAAGGTGTGAAACAACTACTTCAAAAAACTGAGAATTTTTACATGCAAGACAACAACCGCGAAATGCCAAAGGTTGATGAGGAATTGTACTATGTTATTGAAGAAAAAAATAATCAAGTTGAATTAACCGATAAAGGTATTGAGTACATTTCTGGAAAGGATAATCCAGATTTCTTCATATTGCCAGAAATAGGTATTGAGGTTGCAAAAATTGAAGAGCAAGGACTTTCGGCTGAAAAAGAGGCAACACTTAAAGAAACCTTATTTAAAGAATTTGGTGTGAAGTCTGAGCGGATCCATACGTTGAGTCAATTACTAAAAGCCTATGCTTTATTTGAAAAAGACACCCAATATGTGGTGATGGAAAATAAGGTGATGATTGTTGATGAGCAAACGGGTCGTATTATGGATGGTCGTCGTTATTCTGACGGATTACACCAAGCTATTGAGGCAAAAGAAAATGTAAAGATTGAAGATGCTACCCAAACTTTTGCAACAGTAACTTTACAGAATTACTTTAGAATGTACCGCAAACTGTCTGGAATGACAGGTACGGCTTTAACTGAAGCAGGCGAGTTCTGGGAAATCTACAAATTAGATGTTCTTGAAACACCAACCAACCGCCCTATTGCACGTGATGATAAAGAAGATTTAGTTTATAAAACCAAGCGTGAAAAATACAATGCGGTAATTGATGATGTTACCAAATTATCAGAAGCTGGACGTCCGGTTTTAATTGGAACCACATCGGTTGAGATTTCTGAGTTACTAGGAAAAATGTTGAGTATTCGAAAAATACCTCATAATGTATTAAATGCGAAACAGCACAAAAAAGAGGCTGAAATTGTTGATCAAGCTGGTAAAAGCGGACAAGTAACCATTGCAACCAATATGGCTGGTCGTGGTACGGATATTAAATTATCTGAAGAAGTTAAAGCTGCTGGTGGTTTAGCCATTGTAGGTACTGAGCGTCATGATTCGCGTCGTGTGGACAGACAGCTACGTGGTCGTGCTGGACGTCAAGGAGATCCAGGAAGTTCACAGTTTTACGTGTCGCTTGAAGATAACTTGATGCGTTTATTTGGTTCTGAGCGTATTGCTAAAATGATGGATAAAATGGGATTGAAGGAAGGTGAAGTGATTCAGCATTCTATGATTTCAAAATCTATTGAACGTGCACAGAAAAAAGTTGAAGAAAACCAATTTGGGGTTCGTAAGCGATTGTTGGAATATGATGATGTTATGAACGCCCAACGTGAGGTGGTTTACAAGCGTCGTTATAATGCCTTAAATGGTGAACGTTTACGTGTCGATTTAGCTAATATGATTTTCGATACATCGGAAGGCATTGCTGAAACAAACAAAGGTGCTAACGATTTTAAAAACTTCGAATTTGAATTGATTCGATATTTTTCAATGAGTTCGCCAATTACTGAAGCTTAATTCGGAAAATTGACAGCTATAGAAATTACATCGAAAATATACAAAGCAGCTTTTAGTCATTACAAAGATAAAATGGCTCGTAACGCTGATATGGCCTTCCCAGTCATTAAAAATGTATATGAAACGCAGCGTGATAAATTCAAGCGTATAGTGGTACCGTTTACAGATGGTGTTAAAAGTTTAAACGTTGTTACAGATCTTCAAAAAGCTTATGAAACTAACGGTAAACAATTAATTAACGACTTTGAAAAGAACATTACTTTAGCCATTATTGATGATGCTTGGAAAACTCATTTACGTAAAATGGACGAGTTAAAGCAATCGGTTCAATTGGCGGTTCATGAGCAAAAAGATCCTTTGTTAATTTATAAGTTTGAGTCTTTTGAATTGTTTAAAGCCATGATTGATGAAGTGAATAAAGATGTGATTTCATTTTTATTTAAGGGTGAATTACCTCAAGAAACCCAAGATACCATTCAAGAAGCAAGAGCTAGAAAGCAAGAAAAGCTGAATGTGCAAAAGGACGAAATCCCGAATTTGGATGAGCGTTCTGCCCAAAATAGAGCGGCAGGAAATACGCAACGCAATCAAGAAGTTGTAGAAACCATAGTGCGCGATAAACCAAAAATTGGACGTAACGATCGTGTTACCATTAAACACATTATGAATGGAGAAAATAAAACCTTAAAGTACAAACAAGCTGAACCTTTAATAGCTAAAGGTGAATGGGTTTTGGTTGAAGAATAATTGAGAAATGATAAATCTGCAAGCTTGATTAGTGCGTATATTAAACTTCATTTTTCCTGAAATAGGATAATATATATTCCAGAATTTCTAACAAAAGGGGCTAAATCAAATTTGATTTAGCCCCTTTTGTTAGAATCGCAATTGCTCTCTAAATTTTTTGAAATTACTTATTTTTTAAAATCAAAGGCCGCTTCACTATTAATATTTCATCATTAGAAAATTCCATCCAAGCAAAATCATAAAGATAATAATAGATCTTCCCTTGACTGTTTATATGCTGATGCGTATTGTATTTAAACCTAAATTTCTTTTTTTCAAGAATGACACGGTCAATTTTACATTGCAACTTATTTTTTCCCATAATCTCTAAAAGGATACTTCTATTTCTATGCAAAATTTCATCTAAATCCTTCACTACTATTGCTGTTGCTTTTCTTAAATTAACATGATAATAATTTTTACATTTTACGGAGCAAAATAATTTACCCTTTCTTCCTACAATAAGCTTGCTACATATTTTACAGGTCATTCATTTATACTTTTTTGTTAAAAACCCAATCGAAACAAATGTAAACCATTGATTTTTAGCATTATAATCATTATTCGTTTCTAACGGTTAAAATACGCTTATTTTAAAATAAACAATCATTATGGTGTTTTTTTTAGTATGTTTAATACATAAAAACAAACTTTAATGCAACAACCTATTATTTATAAACCTCTTAAGGGTTCCAAACGAATTAAGAT
>NZ_JBATHX010000474.1:0-1502 GCF_049667265.1 Algibacter sp.
TCTTTGAGTGGATTGTTTGTAATGTATGCCTTTTTATCAAAACCAAAATTGTTTGATAATTATATCGGAAATTGTGCTGGTTGGTTTGCAGATATGAATACCTATTTCAATAAACTAGCGGACAAATCTTTTCAAAACAAAGATAATTTAAAAGGAAAAAAAATATTTGTAGCAAACTCTTTGGCTGACCCATTAGACCCAAACAAGGAAATACACCAATCAATGGTTGATTTATCCAAGAGAATAAAATATGAACTAGACGACCGAATTAAATTTGAATATATCACTTACGAAAATGCTGGACACGTTCCCTTTTCAGGTTTTTATGACGGAATGAAATTTATATTTGAGAAAGAATAAATAAAAAACTGTTGCCAACACCGTGTAAAAAACATTGCTTATTTTAGTTAAACCGTTTGGTTGTTGCTTTGTTTACTAGCATCTGATTTTCCTTCGGAAAATCCTCGCACACAAACACGCAACGTTCCTTACACATAAACGTTATGGGCAATTTGACAAGATCAAAGTGCTGATAAAATTTCTAAATGACTGGAAACTAGTATTTTTACTAATTGAAAAATTATTATATGCCAATATATATGGATCGTCATGACGTATCAGAATCAGTAAATGCTGAAAATGTTGCGGAATTGCACAAGGCCGATTTAAAAATTCAGGATCAGTATAACTGTCGCGGATTAACATATTGGTATGATGATATTAAAAAAATTGCCTTTTGTTTAGTTGAAGCTCCTAACAAAGAATCAATACTCCAGATGCATAATCATGCCCATGGAGAAGTCCCAAATCTTATTATTGAAGTAGATGAAAATATTGTTACATCATTTCTGGGACGAATAGAAGATCCGGAAAATTTATCTTCCCCCGATTTAAACATTATCAACGACCTAGCTCAAAGGACGTTAATGGTGGTTCGTTTTAATACAATCTCCCTAAATGGTATTTTTAATTCTCAATCACAATCAAACATGGAGCAAATGATTAGAATAATTGGTGATTTACTAATACAACACGAAGGACGACTTGTCGAGCAAAAAGAGGGTTATCTTTTAATTTCATTTAAATCTGGCTGCAAATCTGTAAAGTGTGCTTTGGAGTTAGAAACTTTACTTAGAGATAAAATTGCTGCTTTATACAACTCAAATATTAAGATCAAAATTGGATTGGCAACTGGAATGCCAGTAGTGGCCAACAAAACATTTTTTGAAGATACCATCAAATTAGCGGATCGACTATGCTTTATTGATAAATCAAATATTATAATTTCTGCCGAAGTCTATAATTTATTTGTTACTGAAAACTTGAATTCACCTTTCGATAAACACAGACTGTATATTTTGCCATTATCAGAAGAAATCTATTTAATAAACTTAATTGATTTTGTTGAAAAAGAATGGCACAATGCAGAATTAAAAGTTGATGATTTTGATTCCCCTTTGGGAATGAGCAGAACACAAGTGTACCGAAAAGTAATGTATCTT
>NZ_JBATHX010000475.1:0-6872 GCF_049667265.1 Algibacter sp.
TCAAAAACTGAAATGGAAGTTGTAAAAGAGTTAGCCTCAAACGATAAAGCCTACAGATCATTAACGTTAAGTTGGTTTAAAAACTCGCCACTTTTGGATATGATACAACAAGCTCAGCAATTAGGTTTTAAATTAATTCTTACTACTGATCATGGAACTATAAATGTAAAAAACCCATCGAAAGTTATAGGTGATAGGGATACGAGCCTGAACCTTCGTTATAAAACAGGCAGAAGCTTAACTTATGAAAAGAAAGATGTCTTGGAAAGTAAAAACCCTAAGGAGCTTCATTTGCCATCTATTAACATGAGTAGTTCCTATATTTTTGCAAAAGGAGATTTGTTTTTTGCATATCCAAACAACTATAATCATTATGTGAGCTACTACAGAAACACCTATCAGCATGGTGGGGTTTCCTTGGAAGAAATGATTATTCCATTTGCAGTTTTTAATCCAAAATAATCTACAAAAGACAAAAAACATCGATGAAATGCATTATTTCTTAGGATTTATCAATATTTATACTTATTATTGTATTCAAATTTTAAAAAATATTGGAAATTAGTTACGGAATTGATGAGGTTGAGCACGTTGCACAACATATCATTAAAAATGCAAAAACTAAAACATTATTATTCTATGGTGAGATGGGTGCTGGTAAAACAACATTAATAAAAACTATAGTAAAGGTTTTAGGTAGTGATGACGACGTTAGTAGTCCAACATTTTCAATTGTTAATGAATATAAATTAAATGATGAAAAAATTTTTCATTTTGATTTATATAGGATTAATGACATTGAAGAAGCTTATAATTTTGGAATAGAAGATTATCTAGATTCTGAGTATTGGAAATTAATTGAATGGCCAGAAAAAATTGAGTCCATTTTAAATGACAATTTTGATAGAATTGACTTAAAATTAGACACTAAAAACAATAGAATTTTAAGTCTAAATACAAACCAAACAACCTAATAAACCTTTAGCTTATGTAATATAAATAACATATTCTCCAATTAGTTTTGAAGTTTTACGGAAAACCCACATCAAGAATTATTGAAATCGTTGTTTTTAACATAATTTTAACATTTAGCGATGTACTTCAGCCTAGTCTTTATATACATTTGAGGTATTAATTCATTAAATCCCTTAAAAATATGAAAACAAAAAAACTAGTAATTGCAACGGCAATTTTCGGAGGTGTTTTATTTATGGCACTAGCTGCAAACACGTATAATGTTGATGCGCAAAACACAGCAAAAATTGAAAAAAGAATTAAGCGAACAATCATCGCCTAAGCAATCCAAAACAACTAAAGGGTTAGTGATGGGTAGCATAATTGCTACTTTAATTTCACTAACCCCTTATTTCTTTACATTATATGAAAGTGTTCCAAAACAAAAAGTTTGGGACACTTTTTTATTTACATACCATAGCATAGAATGGCATGATGCAAATTATGCGATGTGGGTTTTTTCTGGAAAAATCATTCCTTTATTTTTATTATTCATTTGGTTTTTTACATGCAGGCATTGGTGGTACCACTCCCTTTTAGTGCCAATTGCTATGTATATATTTCAAATATTTCAAGTGTTTAATGCCGAAAACAAATACCTTGATGAGTTTCAATTAATTTATATGATTCCAATAATGGCGATTATAATACCTTCTATCTACTTAATTCGAGCCCGTATTTTTAACAAAATTAACGATGCCAATAAATCTTTGGAGGAACTTGAGGAAGAGTTTAAAATATCACCTAAAAACTTTTGGAGCAAAGTAAAAGACTATTTTTAATGAGAATTTTTTAATCGGTCTCTTTCATTTAAATCAATATTTTTTTCATTGTTTTTCAATCTGAAATTTCCGAATTTGTAATTAAATCCAAAAACCAACATTCTGTTTTCAAATTGAAATTTTGAATAAATATCTTGATTCAAATATTTTGTAGTATCATTAAAATTTTGAGTGTTAAAAACATCCAAAACTCCAACATTAACGGAAGCTTTATTTTTCCAAAACGATTTTCTTAAATTAATATCTAAACTAGATATAAAACTAGTATCTGTTGGCCCATTGTTTGTGGGTGACATGTAATTAAAAGAAATATCTGCCAATAAACTTTTGTCTTTTAAAAAACTGAAATAGTTAACAATTTCAGAATACAAACTCCATTGCTCGCCAACAAATGTTGTTGCACCACTTTCAATTGGAACGAAATTGTTTTCATAGTAATAAATGGATGACAGAAAGTATAAGGTCCAAGAATTATTCAATGATTTATACGTTGCAAAATCTAACCCATAAGAAATTGATTCATTGGTATTTGTAAATTGGTATACTAATAAATTTTCATTATTGTCTTGATAAAAATATTGTAGTGTAGGGTTGTCTTCATGCCTATAATAAAGTTCGAAAGTGTAATCTTGATTAAAAGTATAACCCAAAATAAATTGGTTGTCTATTTGCGGTTGTAAATTAGGATCTCCAGTTATAAATGTATTATCATTTAAAAAATATTTAAAAGGATTTAATTGTTTGTAATGCGGGCGATATATTCGTTTATTGTAATTAAAATACAACTCATTTTTATCATTTAGTGCATGTGAAAAATATAAAGATGGAAAAAACTTCCCATACTTTGTATTGTTTGTAGTATTGCTTGATTTTGAATTTCCATTAATATAGGTTAATTCAGTTCTTAACCCTAGTTTTAAACTCCAGGAATCCCAATCGTGAGAGTAGCTATAATAAACGGCATAGTTAGTTTCATCATAAATAAAGGCATCAGAGTTTTGCAAATCTTGCTCTCTAATATCATTTTCAAAACTATACTGAGTTAAAATATTTTCAGAGTTTATATTAGAAAATTTTAAACCAGCTTCAAATAACCCAAAATTGCCAACTGGCAATTCGTAGTCCAATTGTCCAGTATAAAGCATTATTTCCTGACTTGTAAATGTTTGAAATCTATTATTTCTAATAAGTGTTTCATTTGGATATAAATATTTGGTATCAACATTCTGAAAACTAGACAAATCATAATTAGTGTAATGCCCTCTAATTAATAACTTCTCCCCTTCTTTTTTAAATTTGTGAATATAATCTAAAGTAAAAGCCGAGTTAAACGTTTCATCAACTTTTCTGGCATCTGTTATAAACGTAGAATCTAATTCTTTCATATTGCTAAAAACATCGGTAACTGAATTAGCATTAGTTTGGGTATTTTCGCGCGGAGAAATAAGCATAGTAGTTGACAATCCCAAACTGTTATTTTTATTTATTTCATAATCAAAATTCGCATTTAAGTTTTGATCTTGACTTTCTCGAGTTCTATAATAATCAGTTTCCCAGCTGGAAGTAACTTCATCATTATTGAGAAAATTAACAAACTCCTCATTATTGCGATAATCTTTTCTTGGATTAATACTATAATTTAAATATGTATTAAGCTTTTTAGTTTTAAAAAAATGACTCGTACCAACAGCATATTTTGGGAATTTATGTCCTTGTTTATAATTTCCAAAAACACTCCCATTATAACCAGCCACAATATTTTTACTGGTAACAATGTTTATAACCGAACCACCTTCGGCTTCATATTTTGCAGGTGGACTTGTAATTACCTCTATAGATTTAATATTACTTGCAGATGTGCCTTCTAAAAGTTGTTGCAATTCACTCGAAGATAAGTGCACTCTCCTATCGTTAATATATATGGTTGGCGTGGATTGTTTTATTGTAATCTTCTCATTACTAACCAAAACACCAGGAGTATGTTTTAAAACATCTAACACATTATTATTTGAAAGTGTAGAATTCTCAACATTAAAAACCAATCTATCAACCAATCGTTTTACAGTTGGCCGTTTGGCCATTATTTTTACGCCTTCTAGTTCTTGAAAACTTTCATTAAGTAGAATGTTTTCTAAATTAATATTTTTATTAAGGGTGATTTCTTTGGTATAATCTTCAAATCCTAAATAGCTTATTCTTAAAGTATACTCTCCGTTTTCTACGTTTTCAAATTCAAAAACACCTTTTTCATTTGTAGTCGTTCCTTTTAAAACATCTGAGTTTATTTTATCTATTAAAACAACATTTGAATACCCTATTGGCTCATTATTCGCATCCTTAACACTTCCAGTAATAGTAAATTGCTGGGAAAAACATAAGGTTGTTACAAAAAAAAGAAAAGTTGTGAATAGTTTATAAAGCATTTGCTAATTTATAGAAACAAACTTAAAATAATTAATTTAAAACCATAAAAAGAAAGTGGTAATTAGTTGTTTTTTTAAGTTAATTGTCATGGATGAAACGCATTTATTAAGCTGAATGATCAAAAACATTTATTTAATGAGTTTATAATTAAATTAAAAAATTTATTTGTAATTTGAAATTTCATAATTATGAATTTAATATGTCTAAGCAACCTCTTTCGCCTTTTACCAAACAACAACTTTTACCACAAGAAGAAACGCTTGAAATATTTAAGAAAAAGGGAGAGCTTTTTATTGGTATCCCCAAGGAAACGGCATTTCAAGAAAAGCGAATTTGCTTAACACCAGATGCTGTAAATGCACTTGTAAGTAATGGGCATAGAGTTTTAATTGAGTCTGGAGCTGGTGAAGGTGCAAATTTTAGTGATAAGGATTATAGCGAAGCTGGCGCTGAAATTAGTAAGGATACTGCAAAAGTATTTGCCTGCCCAATGATTTTGAAAGTAGAACCTCCTACGCTTGATCAAATAAAACTTTTAAATCCGCAAACGATATTAATTTCTGCTTTGCAGTTAAAAACACAAACAAAAAAATATTTTTTAGCACTTGCCTCAAAAAGAATAACCGCATTAGCTTTTGAGTTTATAAGAGATACGGACGGAAGTTACCCTGCCGTTCGATCATTAAGTGAAATTGCAGGTACAGCATCTGTACTAATTGCATCAGAATTGCTTTCGGATACTAAAAACGGAAATGGATTAATGTTTGGTAATATAAGTGGAGTGCCACCTATTGAAATTGTTATTTTAGGCGCTGGAACTGTTGGTGAATTTGCAGCAAGAAGTGCCTTAGGACTTGGTGCTGGAGTTAAAGTATTTGATAATTCTATAACAAAGTTAAGGCGGATTCAATCGCAATTAGGACGTCCTCTTTTCACATCAACAATTCAACCTAAAAATTTACTAAAAGCATTAAAACGCTGTGATGTTGTTATTGGTGCTGTTAGAGGCACAAACAGATCGCCAATTGTAGTATCAGAAGCTTTAGTGCAATCTATGAAAAAGGGTGCAATTATTATTGATGTCAGTATTGATATGGGCGGATGCTTTGAAACTAGTGATGTAACATCGCATAAACAACCAACATATATAAAACATGATGTAGTACATTATTGCGTGCCTAATATTCCTGCTAGATACCCAAGAACTGCTACCGTTTCAATAAGTAACATCTTCACGCCTTATTTACTTAAAATTGCAGAAGATGGCGGAATAGAAAATTCTCTAAGATTTGACAAAGGTTTAAAAAATGGATTGTACTTTTACCACGGCATTTTAACAAGCAAACCTGTTGGTGAATGGTTCGATTTGAAATATAGTGATGTTAATTTACTAATTTTTTAATCAAAATCAAGTCCCCAACTCTAAACACTTTTAATGAAACTTATTCAGCGTATTGGTTATTATCTAGGTGGTTTTTCTATGGGATTAGTCATTTTAGCCTTTTTTTTAAATGGTAAAAAAACTTCTTGCAGTTATGGTCCAGATTCTAGGGTTTTAAAAAATATAAACACCAAAAAAATTATTTTTAGCCAAAACATTTCAGATCTAATTAATAATAAAGTGCTTGATTCTTCAGATATCACTTATATTTTAAAAAAAGGTGATGTTAATTTTTCAGAAAGTAATCCAAGACAAGAACCTTGTGGGGTTTATATTATTGAAGGTGAATATAATGATGATGAGGTGACATTAACTGTACAAAATTGCGATAGTATGGCTACACTTCAAAACTTAACAATCCATAAATAGTATGTTAAAACGTCTATTTGATGTTGTATTATCTATAATTGGATTGATATTAATTTTTCCTGTTTTATTAATTATTTCTATTTTAATAAAAATGGATTCGAAAGGGCCCGTATTATTTATTCAAGGGCGAGTTGGTAAAAACAACAAAGACTTCAATATTTATAAATTTAGAACCATGAGGATGGAGTCTAATAAAAAAGGGCTTTTAACTTTGGGAAATAATGATTCAAGGATTACTAAAATTGGCTATTTTTTAAGGCGTTATAAAATTGATGAATTTCCTCAATTAATTAACATTCTTAAAGGCGACATGAGTTTTGTTGGGCCTAGACCAGAATTACGTTACTATGTCAATTTTTATAATGAGGACGATATGAAAATATTTCAAGTTAGACCAGGAATTACGGGTTTAGCATCCTTAAAATATAGAAATGAAGTAGAATTATTAAAGGCCGCTAAGGATCCAGAAGAATATTTTATAAAAACAATTATTCCAGATAAACTTAAATTCAATAAAGAATATATAAAAAGGAGAAATTTCTTTTTTGATTTAAAACTTATTGGACTTACTATAATTAAAGTGATTACTAAATAGAATTTCAAATAAATTCTATTTAGATAAGTTATTTGCAGTAAATCATAATTATTCCTAATTTGCAAATAGATTACCTGAAAATCATACATTGTATAGAAATTTAAAGAACCTACATGAATAAAAATACTGCAGATTATATTGACGAGCTGTTGTGTGATTCAGGTTTATTTCCGTCAATTGAAAAAAATTCCAAATACAAAATACCTTTTGATTTCTCTGATGAAATTATTTTAATTACTGGTGCTGC
>NZ_JBATHX010000476.1:0-8529 GCF_049667265.1 Algibacter sp.
TCACTATATAGTTTTCCATTTTCTATAAGTTCTACAATGCCATCACCAATTTGTTCCACAATTTGAATTTGGTTCGCAAAAAGATTTGATGTTTTTGAAAATAGGTCGCTGCTTAAAGTGCCCTTTGTTGCCAAAATACCTACCGCATGTGTTTTTGTTTGTAAAGCAGCTGGTTTTATAGCTGGTTCAATGCCTATAAACGGCACGTCGTATTTTGATCTTAAATAATCAATAGCATTGGTTGTAGCCGTATTACAAGCTACCACTATAAGTTTGCAGTTTTTACTGAGTAAATATTCAGTATTTTTTATGCTTAAATCAATAATGGCATCTTTACCCTTTGGTCCGTAAGGCGCATTAATACTATCGGCTAAATAGATGGTGTCCTCGTAAGGTAGAAGTGCGTAAATTTCTTGCCAAATGGACGTGCCACCTACCCCAGAATCAAAAATACCAATGGGTTGTTTGCTCATGCTAATTAAACAGTAGTTTTAATAATCGTTCTCAACTGCCTTCGAATGGTTTATTGGTTTAAAATCTAAATGTAGTAAAAATAAAAAAGCTGCCTTTTAAAAAGACAGCTTTTAGATTTATTTTATTGAATTTATTATTAGATGCCTAATTTCTTCTTTACATCTGCTAAAATATCTTTTCCGTCGGCAACAATTAAAGACGCTCTATCCAAAACATATTGGTATCCTTGTGCTTTGGCAACTTCATTAATTGCTTTCATAGCAGCTTCTTGAATTGGTTGAAACAATTCAGCTTCTTTGTTCGCTAAATCTTTTTGAGCATCTGCTCTAAATTGTTGAATACGTTGTTGCTTTTCTTGAAGTTCTAAACCTCTTTTTTGGTTTTCTTCATCTGTTTTTGTTGCTGCTTCAGCTTCGTATTGCTTAACTGTATTTTGGTACTCTGTAATAGAAGCTTGAATATCTGTTTGGTACGTTTTCCCTAAAGCTTCAATTTCTGCTTGGGCAGTTTTGGCTGCTGGCATTGCCGCAATCAATTCTTGAGTGTTTATATGTGCAACTTTACTTTGCGCTTGCGTAAAACTTACGGTTGCAAAACATAGTGTGATTGCTAATAAAAGAGTTTTAATTTGTTTCATTTTAAATAGTATTAAGTGTGTTATAAATTATTAATTGTTATTGTTTATACTGTCTTGTGCCTGTTGGCGTTCTTCTAATATTTTCTTTTTTCTATCTTCAAGAGCTTTTTTTCTTTCTTCTCTTTCGGCTAATTTTTTTTGTCTGTTTTCTTCAATTAACTGTGCTTTAGTTTTCGTGCCTTCATCTGTTTTTGTTTTAACAGTTTCAGTAACCTCATCTTCAACTTTCTCTGCTCCTTCTGTATTATTTCTAGCATCTAACTTTGCTTGTTTTGCTTTTTCTCTATCTTCTAGTACTTTTTGACGTCTTGCCTCTGCTTCTTGCTTTTTAGCTTCTCTAGCGGCTAAAATTTCTTGTCTACGTTTTTCAACGGCACTTTCTCGTTCTGCTTTCTTTTCTTCTAACGCTTTTTCTCTTTCTTCTAATTCCTCATTAATTTCAGGAATTAATTCTTCACTTTCAGCTGCTTTACGCTCTGCTTTCGAATTGGCTTGCGTACGTTTAGAAGTTCTTGTGATACTTCTTAAAACTTGCTCGCTTACATCAAATTGTTTTGCTGAATACAACATAACAGCATCTGATGATTTATCAAAAATAAAATCATACTTTCTGCCTTCAGCCATATCTTGAACTGCCGCAAATATTTGATCTTGAATAGGCTGCATCAATTGTCTTTTTTGAATAAACAGATCGCCATTAGGACCAAAACGTTTTTGCTGATAATCAAGAATTTCATTTTCTTCAAAAGTGATATCTTCTTCGCGTTCATCAATTAGCTCTTTTGTTAAAAGGGCTTTTTCATTACTTAAATCTTTTCGCTTTTGTTCTACATCTGTCAATTTTGATTGAATCTCATTTTTCCATTTCTGAGCTTTATCATCTAATTGTGCAGTTGCTTCTTGATATTCTGGAACGTTCTCTAAAATATATTCGGTATCTATATAAGCTATTCTTACACCACGTTGGGCGTTAGCATGAAAGCTAAGCATAAAAACTAATGTCAGTAAAAAAAGAACGTTATTTCGCATCTGTTAATATTTTATAATTTATGGTCTATAAATTCTAAAATAACAGATGATTTTTTCTGCTTTTAGAATTGTATCTTCAAAATTAACGAATTTTAATCTTAAAAATTTCAATTCTGTTGCAAATCATCATTGTGTTATTAGAAAATATCGTGCCAAAGTATATTTTTTATTTAAAACTGTTGTCCAATTATGAAATGTGTTTCCCATCCATGTTTTTGAGTTTCTCCTGGTAAGGCATCAAAACCATATCCAAAATCAATCCCTAATAAACCAAATGCTGGCATGAAAATACGAATACCTGCGCCTGCTGAACGTTTAATATTAAATGGATTATAATCTCTAAACGTATCTGAAGAAACACCACCTTCTAAAAAGCCTAAAGCATAAATTTTTGCTGATGCTTTTAAAGTAACTGGATAACGAAGTTCTAAAGAAAACTTATTGTAAATACTTGAACCATCTTGTGATGCACTACCTGTAGTTTCATCTAAATGTGTAAGCGACTGGTTTGGATAACCCCGTAATTGAATAACTTCTCTACCATCCAATGAAAAGTTACCTAAACCATCACCTCCTAAATAAAAGCGCTCAAATGGTATAACGCCTCTATCATTATTATAAGCTCCTAAGAAACCAAATTCAATTTTTGGTCTTAATACTAAGTCTTTTGCTATTTGCGCATACCATTCACCAGAGAATTTTACCTTATAAAACTCTAACCAATTATATCTTTTTTGGTCAATTTCTATAATATCATTGTTAGCCTCAATATAACTTGGATCTGCAGTACTAGTAGCCTCTGATCGCTGAACCAATGCGGCATCATAATCTTCTGATAATTGTTTGTAATCTACACCATTAAACATGGAATATGGTAGTGAGAATTTTGCAGAAAACCCAAAACTAGAACCACCAGTTGGGTAAATAGGATCTACACTTGTATTGTTTCTACTAAGCCCAAAGGTATAAGATAAGTTGTTTGAAAAACCATTACCAAAAGTAAATAGGCCGGTATTATAATTGTTTAAGTCATATCGTTGATAACTTAAAGCTTGCGACAAAGTAAAATAATCATCTGGCACCTGCAAACGTTTAGCTAGACCAAAAGTAATACCTGTAATATTGAAGCTTTTACTTTTATCAGCATTTCCTGTTGTGTAATCATATAAGAATTGCTTAGTATGTGATAACGAAGTAGAAAATTGAACTGGACGTTTACCACCTAACCAAGGTTCAGAAAATGAAAAACTATAGGTTTGATAAAAACGACTTGCTTGTAAACGCAATGCTAGTTTTTGACCATCACCCATAGGAATTGGTTTGTAAGCCTCTTTTTTGAAAATATCTTTTATTGAAAAGTTATTGAATGATAAACCAAGTGTTCCAATAAATCCGCCACCACCGTAACCACCTTGTAATTCTATTTGGCTAGAACCAGTTTCTTTTACCGAATATTCCATATCAATAGTTCCTTCAACAGGATTAGGATTATTGAAATTTGGCGAAATTTCTTGAGCATCAAAGAATCCTAATTGACCAAGCTCTCTTACCGTTCTAACCACATTTGCTTTACTATATAGTTGACCTGGGCGTGTACGTAATTCTCTATAAATAACGTGGTCGTTTGTTTTATCATTACCTATTACGCTAACAGAATTAAAATAGGCAGGTTTACCTTCAGAAATTCGAACTTCAATATCAATAACATTATCAACAGCACTTACCTCAACAGGGTTAATACTAGAAAATAAATACCCATTATTTTGATATTGATTTGTAATATCTTGTGCGTCTGGTTTAGAATTATCTGCAATTCGCTCTTGTAACAAAATACCATTATAGGTGTCTCCTTTTCTAATACGTAATAGCCTGTTTAATTGCTCGTTTGTATAAACCGTGTTTCCTATAAAAGTAATATTACCAAAAGTATAAGGTTCTCCTTCGTTCACATTAATTTGAAGCGAAATGGTTTTATCATCATTATAGATAACGCTATCAGATAAGATTCTGGCATCCCTATAGCCATTTTCTTTATACGTATCAACAACATGACCTAAATCTGCTTGATAAGAAGAATCAATATATTTTGAACGCTTTAAAATTCTAATAGGATTGATTTGCTTAGTACCTTTCATACTTTTTCTAAGCTTTTTATCACTTAAAACATCGTTTCCATTAAAGGTTATATTTTTAATTTTAACTTTTTCACCTTTATCAATATTAAGCACCATGTTTACCCTAGAAGTCTCTATGGTATCTTTTACCTCAATGGTGTTAATATGTACTTTAGTATTAAGAAAGCCGTCTTTTTTGTATTTTTTTTCAAGGAAGTTTTTGGTAGTAGTAATCAGATTTTCGGTAACCTTTGTTCCTTTTTTTAATTTATTTTCGGTAATGATACTTTCTTGCTTACCTTTTTTAACGCCATTAATTTTCAACTCGTTAAGTTGTGGTAAATCGGCTAATTTTATTTGAAGGTGAGCCACATTGTCTTCTATTTTAATAACATATACTTCAATGTCACTAAATAATTTAGAATTCCAAAGTTTTTTAATGGCATTACCAATGTCTTCACCAGGAATAGTAATTTCTTGACCTTTTCTTAAACCTGAGTAAGATATAATAGTTTGCTCGCTAAAAGTGGTATTACCAGCAACGGTAATTTCAGCCAAAGTGTATTTTCCGCCTATACTGAAATTTTCACTTTGTGCAATAATATTAAAGTAACTGATAAAAAATAATATTGATAAACCGTACTTTAAATATGTATTTGTAGGTAGTTTATTAACTAAGTTGTTCACTTGTTTTCCCAAATCGTCGTTCTCTTTTTTGATATTCAATAATAGCTTCATACAAATGTTGCTTCGTAAAATCTGGCCATAATACACTTGTAAAGTATAATTCGGCATAGGCAATTTGCCACAACAAAAAGTTACTAATGCGCTGCTCACCACTTGTCCTGATAAGCAAATCTACATCTGGTAAATTTCGCGTGTAAAGATGCTCATTTATAATTGATTCATCAATATTTTCAGCTGAAATTATATTATTTTTAACTTTAATACTGATTTCTTTAACAGTGTTTATGATTTCCTCTCTTGAGCCATAACTAAGAGCAAGTGTTAAAGTCATTCGCGTATTTTGCTTGGTGCTTTCCATAACTTCAGAAAGTTCTTTAAATACTTTTTTTGGTAAGGTATTTAATGACCCAATTGCAGAGAGTTTAATATTGTTTTCTTGAAGTGTTTTTATTTCTTTTTTTAAAGCAGACACTAAAAGTTTCATTAAAGTTTGCACTTCTAGTTTTGGTCTGTTCCAGTTTTCGGTTGAAAACGCATACAGCGTTAAATTTTCAACGCCCAATTCTGCACAAGCTTCAACGGTTTGTTTTACAGATTTTGTACCATTTTCATGACCAAAAGCACGCAGCATACCTTGTTGTTTAGCCCAACGTCCATTACCATCCATTATTATAGCAATGTGTTTTGGTAGTGCTTTTTTAAGTACGTTGTTTTTTAAATCCATTTTATTCTTGACAATAACAAGGGTTTTCCCCAAATGTATAGGTAAGTGTTATTCCTGTAAACATATACCAATCATTATTATTAATATTTCCAAATCGGAATGGTTGCAATTCATTTGCATCAGGTAAGCTTCCGTCTAATTCGTCTGAAAATGTATACCGTGCCCCTACCTCAACCGCTAGTATAAAGTTTTCCATGAAATTGGTTTTAAAACCTAAAGCCATAGGAATACCGTACGCCCAACTCGCTGTGTTTTCTGGGGTTTGAACATTATTTGCAAAGTAGTGATTATCATGATAAGCTAAGGTAATTCCTGTGAATAAATAGGGTGTTCCTAGTTTTTCGCCTGAATGAAGGTTGAAATCTAGAAAAGTTAGTTCCATTCCTAATGACAATTCTGTGATTTTAGTTGAAAACTCATACCCTCTTTGTACGCGCCTAGGATCATCTGATTTACTATCTATTCCTTTTAAATCGCTAAATATTATGGATGCTCTATAGGAGTGTCTTTTACTTCTGTTCCATTTATAAATGCCTCCAATGGCTAATTGGTTCGGCGAAATATAATCGGTAGCACCAACATCACCTATAAAATTACTACCTCCTAAAAAAACACCAATTTCATTAATTTGTGCGGTACCTAATTGGATGCTTAAAATGCTTAATATCAATATGGTTAATTGCCTCATAAATATTCAAAAGTTTGCAAATATAATTAAATAAGATTAGTCAAATATAATTTGAACTGAATTGTATGGTTTAAAACAGAAATTCTTTTAAAATATTGTTGTTGTTTGGATAGAATAGATGACTGAAGATTAATGATAATGATGATATTAACAAAAGTGAACTGAGATTGAGACTAAAAACTTTGATGGTAGACAAACCCGCTTTAGGAATTGCAGAGGAAATCCTTTTTTGCTTAACGAAAAGGCCTTTCGACTGCGGTCAAGGTGAGAAGCAAAAAAGATTGTAACGTAAAGCCCGACCCTTGTGGTAACGCCCAAAAATTATAAATTCCGCTTATCTTCTCCCCAAAGTAATTTTTTTCTTAAAGTGTTTAAAAAGCTTTCATTTAAAAGATCTATCATTTTAATTTTAAAGTCTGCCTTTTTTACTTTAATAAGTGTTCCGTTATCTAGGGTCGCGATTCTGGAATCTAAGGAAATTAAATGTTGCTTTTCGCGGCCGTTTACTCTTAAGTGAATTTCAGTAGAGTCTGGGATTACTAATGGGCGCGCGCTAAGATTATGCGGCGCTATTGGTGTTAGCACAAAGCTATTTGAGCCCGGCGTTATTACTGGCCCGCCGCAGCTTAATGAGTAGCCTGTAGAGCCGGTTGGTGTGGATACTATTAGTCCATCACTCCAATAGGAATTTAAGAATTCATCGTCTAAATAGGTATCGATGGTAATCATAGCAGTTGTGTTTTTTCTGCTTACCGATATTTCGTTTAAAGCGAAATTCATGGCCTCGATATCTTTATTCCCAGAGGATGTTTCAACACTTAAAAGGCTGCGTTCTGAAATTCTGTATTTTCCGTCGATGATGTCTTGAATAGCTTCTTCTATAACATCTACCTGTATGGTTGCTAAAAAGCCAAGCCGGCCTGTGTTTATGCCTATAATAGGAATACCCAAATCTTTAACAATCATGGTGGCCCTTAAAATGGTACCATCGCCGCCAATGCTTACTAATAAATCGAAACTGGCATCGAGCTCGGTAAAGGTTTTGTATTTGTGGTAGTCCTTTATATTATGATTTTCTATATCAATAAGTTTATAAAACTCCGTTTCAATATAGGCTTCAATACCTTGGTTTTTAAGATAGTTAACAAGGGTTTCAACCGATGTTGGTGTTGTAACATTATAATACCGTCCAAAAATGGCAACCTTCATAAAATAGATTTACATGTTTAAATATTTCCTTAAATAATCTGACCGCTCCTT
Organism: Algibacter sp.; assembly: GCF_049667265.1. Lineage (GTDB taxonomy): Bacteria > Bacteroidota > Bacteroidia > Flavobacteriales > Flavobacteriaceae > Algibacter_B. Next base: position 7,614 of record NZ_JBATHX010000476.1, read on the forward strand.
TAGGGTTTCAACATAACCATCATCTTCATGACCAGAAATGATATTATAACTGTAACGTCGGAAAGTTTGAATGACCTCATTAAGTCCTGCGTTGCCAATTTTTAAAGTAACTTGAACCAAATCAGTATTCATTTTTGAAATGAAAGCACCTAGAAGTTTGCCGCCATTAGATTCTACAATTTGGCTAATTTCGCTAAATGAATAGTCGTTAATTCCTTTTTCAACAACAAGAATGCCGCCTGCTTCTGAAAAGAAAGGTGATTCGCTAAACAAACTAATAACATCATTAAGTTCATAATAGCCTAAGTACTCGTTTTGTTCATTTAAAACGGGCATAATATTGGCTGAATTTACCGCGAAAGCTTCTAAAACATCCAACCAAAGGGTATTGTTTCTAACAAAAAAATCTTCCAATGCGTATAAATACTCACTAATGGGTTTGCCGCTATCAAAGCAATGGGCATCAGCTTCTGAGAAACAACCTAAATAGGCGCCACTTTTATTTTTAAAAGGGATATGAGAAAACGTAAGTTGATTAAACATTTGTTGCAAATCACTTGTTTTACTAGAGTTATTTAGTGGTTTTATGTCGTTTATTATAAGTTGTGAAAGTTTCATTTGTGGTTTCTATTTCATTAATTCTCTCAAATGTAGTTCGCTAATCAATTTACTAAATTCAAATTAAATTTATGGTTAAGCTTGGTTTATCGTGTCAATAAATAGAACTGCAAATTAATCAAAAAAATAGTATCTAAGCCTGTTCTACTTTGTATTTTTGTCTTTTAAAATAGATTTATGACAAAGCTAAGTGTAAATATTAATAAGATTGCGACCTTAAGAAATTCAAGAGGTGGCGATGTGCCCAATGTGGTTCAGTTTGCAAAAGATGCACAACGTTTTGGTGCAGAGGGCGTTA
>NZ_JBATHX010000477.1:0-4298 GCF_049667265.1 Algibacter sp.
GTTCAAGACATGGTTGAAAGTATCAGAATTCCTTCTGGTGCTGGGGAAGCAGGTGATTCACATTAAAATATGAAAGCATATTCTTGAAAATCTTTAATTCAAGTTTATTAGTTAGGAAAAATCAGCACTACTTAAAAGTAGTGCTGATTTTATTATATTAGTGAAATCTAGTTTAATTGGAACAAAGTCTATATAATTTATTTTTTTTAAAAGAAAAATTACATGAAAAAGCGGCACGAACAAAAACTAATAGTATTATCTATAGCCTTGTTTTTAATTTTTAACATACCTTTTTTATTGATTTTTAATATTGAAGGAGCCATATTCGGAATCCCGATTTTCTATTTTTCAATATTTTCTTTTTGGTTATTATCTATAATTATTTCTTATATCGTTTTAAAGCGCCATTATGAATAATTATACTTTAGTTTTTATAATTATAGTCTATCTAGCAGTATTATTTTTTATTGCTTTTTTGGCTGAAAAAAAGAGACAAAGTAAGTGGGTAAATAACCCTTATGTTTACACATTGTCTTTGGCAGTATATTGTTCGGCTTGGACATATTATGGCAGTATAGGTATCGCTGCAAATACAGGTATTGATTTTCTTCCTATTTATCTTGGACCAGTTATAGCAGCACCTTTATGGATAGTGATTCTTAGGAAAATTATTAGAATCTCCAAGCAGCATAAAATTTCATCAATAGCAGATTTTATATCCCTACGGTACGGAAACAATCGTTTTTTAGGAGCACTTGTTACTTTAATTTGCCTCTTTGGAACTGTACCATACATTTCATTACAACTTAAAGCGGTTTCTGAAACGTTTGAAATTATGACCGATGAAACCAGTTATATTTCAACCTCAATTTTAGACGATACCACATTTTATGTTGCTTTAATATTAGCCATTTTTGCAACCTTTTTCGGTACTCAAAAAACAGATGCGTCAGAAAAACATAAAGGCATTATAGCTTCTGTAGCATTTGAGTCTGTTTTAAAATTAGTGTTCTTTTTAATTATAGGTGCTTACATAACCTTTTACTTATTTGATGGGACAACAGATATTTATAACCAAATTTCAAAAACAGAAAACTTTAATCAATTAATTACTTTAAACGGTGTCGAGGATGGTTTTAATTGGGTGTTTATGATCTCGTTATCTTTTATGGCTATATTTTTATTGCCAAGACAGTTTCAAGTATCCGTATTGGAAAACAATCGTGAAAAGCATTTAAAAAAAGCAATTTGGTTGTTCCCATTGTATTTGTTGTTGTTTAATATTTTTGTTGTTTTTATAGCTTGGGCAGGTAAACTTACTTTTGGTAACTCAGTAAATGCCGAGTATTATACCTTGTTGCTGCCATTAGAGCAGAATAATTCATTCCTTGCAACGCTAGTTTTTTTAGGTGGATTTTCTGCGGTTATCTCCATGGTTATTGTGTCTACTTTAGCGCTTTCTACCATGGTAAGTAATAACCTTATCATACCTTATGGCTTTTTAGATAAATTTATTCAAAATCAACCTGAGCGTAATGCAAAGTATATCAAAAATATTCGTCGTATTTCTATTTTCACAATAATTATTACAGCCTATTTTTTCTATATATCTTTTTCTAAAGAATTGTCTTTATATTCAATTGGACTTATTTCATTTGTAATAATTGCACAACTTGCACCTTCATTTTTTATAGGTCTATTTTGGAATAGAGGTTCTTCAAAAGCTGCCATAACAGGTGTTATTGTTGGTTTTTGTATTGTGTTTTATACACTAATCTTACCATTTACCTTACAAGCATATTCAGGAACAGATGATTTTATTCAATATGGGCTTAATGGTATTCCTGCTTTAAAACCTTATGCTTTATTTGGTATAGATTTTTTAAGTCCGCCATCACATGCATTTTTCTGGAGTATGAGTTTCAATATATTAAGTTATCTCGTATTTTCTTTAACTTCCAAAGGGAATTATAGAGAACGAAATTATGCTGAAATGTTTGTTGATAGCAGGAATTTTACAAAGTTACAAGACAGTGCATTGGTATGGAAGGGAGAGGCTTATGTTGCAGATATAAAAAATGTACTTAATAGATTTCTTGGTGAAAAAAGAACGCAACGTGCATTAAACATATTTTTTACAAAATACAAACTCCCAAAAGACACACAATTAGCTGATGCTAGGCTGATTAATTTTTCTGAAAAATTATTAACTGGGAATATAGGTAGTGCTTCTGCAAAAATTTTAATAGCTAGTGTAGTGAAGGAAGAGCAAATTAGTTTAGTTGAAGTATTAAAAATATTAGAAGAATCTAAAGAGCATGTGGTTAATAATAAAGTGCTTTTGGAAAAATCTAATGAACTTTCAAAACTATCTTCAAAATTAAAGGATGTTAACCAAGAACTTATAAATAAAGACAAACAAAAAGATGAGTTTTTGGATACTGTGGCTCACGAATTAAAAACACCAATTACCGGTATTCGTGCAGCAACTGAGTTGTTGATGGATGAAGATGACGATATGCCTAAGGAGGTTAAGCTTCAGTTTTTAAAAAATATCCTTCAAGATTCAGACCGTTTAGGCAGGCTTATACATAATATTTTAGATTTCGAAAAACTAGAAACAGGACGTTTAAATTTAGATGTTCAAAATCAAGACATCCAAAAAACCATTACAAAAGCTATTTCAAGTTTGACTCAAATTGCTAAGAAAAAGAACATAAAATTAGTGAATAAAAATCCCCACGCTTTTAATTTGAATTATGATGAAGATAGAATATTGCAAGTATTAACTAATTTACTCTCTAATGCCATTAAATTTTGTGAAGCTAATAAAGGCGTTATAACTGTAGATTATAACTTAGGAAATGAATGTGTTAATGTTTCGGTAACCGACAATGGTAAAGGGATTCCAGAAGAAGATTATGATTTTATTTTTGATAAATTTTATCAATCAAAACATCAAAATACCATAAAACCGCAAGGGAGTGGGTTGGGGCTTGCCATTACCAAACAAATTATAGAAAAGCATCAAGGAAAAATTTGGGCAAAAAAAGGTGTAAAAAATGGCGCAACGCTTGTTTTTACGCTACCTTTTAAGTAAATTGTAGTCCCAAAAACTATGAAGAAGAAAATTTTAATTGTTGACGATGAACCAAATATTGTGATGTCGTTGGAATACGCTTTTAAAAAACAAGATTTTGAAGTGTATATTGCAAGAGATGGAAGTGAGGCGTTAGAGATATTAAAACATCAAATACCAAGTGTGATTTTGTTAGATGTTATGATGCCAAATGTAGATGGGTATCAAACGTTAAAACATATAAAAAATACAGACAGTTTAAAGGAAACCAAAGTGGTTTTTTTAACTGCAAAAAATAAAGCTTCAGATATTGAAAAGGGTTTAAAACTTGGAGCAGATAAATATTTAACCAAACCTTTTTCAGTAAAAAAAATAGTTTCAGAAATATTGGAACTGTTAACTTAAAAATGATCTTTTAAGACTTTTTTAAATATTGGTTTTGTGTGCAAACTTAACAGTATTTAATTAAAATTTAAAGACATGAAATTTCGTATTCCACCGTTGGCATCAGATATTATAATTAGTATCTATGCTGTTATTACGCTTTATTTAAGGTTTAAGTTTGAGCAAAATGCTATTGTAAGTCCTATGAATTCAATTGTTATGGGCGTTTGTTTTGTGCTTATTATTTGGGTATTTATCAAATTAAAGATACTTAACCCCAATTGGTTTGGCTTGATAAAATCTAAAAAAGCTAAGTCGTGAAATATCAAGATTTTTATAATAAAAGTATAGCCACTCCAGAAGCTTTTTGGAGCGAACAGGCTGAACAAGTATCTTGGTATAATAAACCTAAAAATATACTTTCTAAAAATAACCTAGGGCATAACCAATGGTTTGAAGATGGAACGTTAAACTTGAGTTATTTATGCATTGACAAGCATATAGAAGATGGTTATGGCAGACAGAATGCTATTATTTATGATTCCCCTGTAACAAACTCTAAAGAGATTATAACTTATATTCGATTACATAAAGAGGTTTCAAAATTAGCAGGAGCACTTAAAGAAATAGGTTTAAAAAAAGGAGATACGGCAATCGTTTATATGCCAATGATTCCGCAAGCTATTTATGCTATGTTAGCATGTGCAAGAATAGGGGTTATCCATTCGGTTGTATTTGGTGGTTTTGCTCCCAATGAGTTGGCTATTAGAATAGACGACTGCAAACCAAAAGTTATTTTAACAGCCTCTAGTGGAATTGAGATTGATAGAATTAT
>NZ_JBATHX010000478.1:0-1898 GCF_049667265.1 Algibacter sp.
CTAATTCCTTTTATCTTTTTATAATTCCTTATCGCTTTACTATCGGACAGTAAAGACACGTAATAACACACACTTGACAGGCGGTTGTACAGGCTAGAATTGTTAGTTTGTATGGTTTTTGGCAAGCCTTTAATTATGAGTTTATCGTAATTGGATGCGGTGTTGTTAAAGCTGTTATTAACTGCGATTGTATAGGTTTTTAATAAGGTATTTAAAACGCCGTAGCCAGCAATTTCTTTATCGACCACCTCGGTAGATTGGTATATGTTTTCGACACTTATTTTTATAACATCTTTTATTTGCGCGTCGTACTTGCTTTTATCGAGTATGGCACAATCGAAATTGCCGTTTAAAATAGCATCTTCGTATTTCATAAAAATATCGACTGCATCATTAATAAGTGAGCCGATAGCTAGCGCACGCAAATACCCAACGCGGTCTTCTTTGGTGGAAAGCGCATAATAATTTTCGGGTTTTATGTTGTCTCTGATAATTTTTGACAGATATTCGAGTGCAAATTCTTCTTGTATGAGACCGAGATTGATTCCGTCTTCAAAATCGATTATGGTGTAACAAATATCATCAGCGGCTTCTACCAAATAGGCTAACGGATGGCGCGAATAACTTATATCTGTGTTACTTCTGCTGGCTAATCCTAACTCGGTTGCAACATCTTGAAAGGCGTCTTTTTCAGATTGGAAAAAGCCATATTTTTTATCGGCAATATGATTTGTTGGTTTTTTTGGAAGCGACTCTTTTGGGTATTTCATAAATGCACCAAGTGTGGCATAACTTAACCGCAATCCGCCGTGGCGCCCTGCTCTGCTTTCGGTTAATATTTTGAATCCGTTGGCGTTGCCTTCAAAATCGCATAAATCTTGATATTCTTTATCTGTTAATTGACTTTTAAAAGCTTTGCCTTCTCCGGTTTTAAAAAATTCGCCAATAGCCTTTTCTCCTGAATGCCCAAAAGGTGGATTGCCAATATCGTGCGCCAATGCTGCTGCGGCAACTATGGCCCCAAAATCGTTGGCTTGATACCCAAGCGTGCTTTGTAAATGCGGGTGCTTTTCTAATAATTTTTGACCCACACGTCTACCAAGTGAACGCCCAACAACACTAACCTCCAAACTGTGTGTTAAGCGCGTGTGTACAAAATCGGTTTCGGATAATGGGATAACTTGGGTTTTATCTTGAAGGCTTCTAAACTCTGATGAAAAGATAACGCGGTCATAATCTACCTCGAACCCTAAACGGGTTTCGTCTTGTTCTTTTCGAATGCGTTTATTGGTGTCGCCAAAGCGTTTTAAGGATAAGAGTTGTTCCCAGTTCATTGTGATGTTTTAAGTTCTGGCAAGATAATAAATTCGATAAAAATTGTACGTGAAAATCACTTAACATTAAGATAACCTTTTAATCATGGTTCTTTAATGATTTGGTAACACAATTTTAGGTATCTGAGTGTATGTTTGCAGCGTCATTAAGAATAACACATGAAAAAAATAACCTATTTAGCTTTCTTTTTAATTTCAACCTTTTCCTTTGCACAAAATGGAGGTTCAATAAGCGGTAACTTATTAGATTATGAATCACATAATGAACCATTAATGTTTGCTAAGGTTTTAATTAAAGAAACTGGTGCCCACGTTTTATCGGATGAAAAAGGGTATTTCAAGTTTGAAAACTTAAATAATGGTGAATATACTTTGATATGTAGCTTTGTTGGTTACCAAACGAAGGAATCAAAAATTACAGTAGCATCTGATACAAACCATATCAAACTAGTACTTGAAGCTAGCACAATCTCCATAGAAGATTTAGTTTCTACAATGGCTAGTGTTGATAATAGCAACTTGTCTACAACAAATAATTGAGTTAGTTTAGTTTATTGTTTAGTT
>NZ_JBATHX010000479.1:0-5336 GCF_049667265.1 Algibacter sp.
CCTTGGGATATTCCTTCTGACTATAATGCTATAAAAGAAACAGCAGATGCCTTAAATATAAAGTTTGATGCGGTAAACTCTAATACCTTTCAAGATCAAAAAGGTGCTGCAGAATCATACAAATATGGTTCTTTAAGCAATACTAGCAAAGCAGTAAGAGAACAAGCTATTCAACACAATTTAGATGTTATTAAAATAGGAGAAAAATTAGGTTCTAAAGCGTTAACTGTTTGGTTGGCTGATGGATCTTGTTTTCCAGGACAAAATAACTTCCAAACGGCATTTCAAAACACACAAGATAGTTTAATTGATATTTATAAAGGTTTACCAGACGATTGGAAAATGTTGGTAGAGTATAAACCTTATGAACCAAACTTTTATAGTACTGTAATTCAAGATTGGGGCGCGTCTTTAATGTTGGCAAATGGTTGTGGCGATAAAGCATATACCTTAGTTGATTTAGGACATCATTTACCAAATAGTAATATTGAACAAATTGTTTCAATTTTACAACTGAAAGGTAAATTAGGAGGATTTCACTTTAATGATAGTAAATATGGAGATGATGATTTAACAGTAGGGAGTATAAAACCTTATGCGTTATTTTTAATATTTAACGAACTGGTTTACGGTATGGCAAACAATCCTCAAAACCCAGATTTGGCATGGATGATTGACGCTAGTCATAACGTAAAAGACCCACTAGAAGATTTAATTCAATCGCTTGAAGCCATTCAAGAAGCTTATGCGAAAGCACTATTAATTGATCAAAAAGCACTTAAAGCTGCGCAATTAGATAATGATGTTGTGAAATGTCAAGAAATTTTACAAGGAGCTTATAGAACTGATGTTAGGCCATTATTAGAAAAAGCGCGCTTAGATAGAGGCGGAGTTATAAGTCCAATAAATGCGTATAGAGCTTTAGATGTTAGAGGGCAGTTAATTAAAGAAAGAGGTAAACATACTGTTGCTACAGGACTTTAATCTGTGTAGTATGAAACAAAAAGTAACAGCCGTTTTTGATATTGGTAAAACCAATAAAAAGTTTTTTCTATTTGATAAAGACTTTAAAGAGGTACACAAGGAATATATTTCGTTTGAAGAAATACAAGATGAAGATGGCCACCCTACAGAAAATCTTCCAGCTTTAAAAAAATGGTTAAAAGAGGTATTTAACCGCATTTTAGAGAAAAAGGAATTTAATGTTAAAGCCATAAATTTTTCAACATACGGAGCAAGTTTTGTGCATATAGACAGAAATGGAAAGCCATTAACGCCCTTGTACAATTATACAAAGGCTTTACCTGAAGAGATAGTGACTTCATTTTTTGAAAAACACGGACCTAAAGAAGAGTTTCTAAAAACTACTGGCTGTGCAGATTTAAGTATGCTCAATTCAGGCTTGCAATTATTTTGGTTAAAGCATTCAAAACCAGAGGTTTTTAAAAAAATTAAATATTCTTTACACTTACCACAGTATCTAAGTCATGTTTTTACTGGAATTCCTCTAAGTGAATATACCAGCATAGGTTGCCATACGGCGCTTTGGGATTACAGTAAAAAAGATTATCACAACTGGGTTTACGAAGAAGAGATTGACAAAATATTACCACCAATAGTTTCAACAGAAACTAGTATTAATATGAATTACAATGGTAACCGTATTAAAATAGGGGTGGGTATTCATGATAGCTCAGCGGCTTTATTGCCTTATGTTCGTAGTATAAAGAAAAAATTTGTTCTTATATCAACAGGTACATGGAGTATTACATTTAATCCATTTACGGAAAAACCAATTTCAACGGAAGTAAATGATAGCGATGTAATTAATTATATGCGCATCAATGGTAAGCCTGTAAAAGCGTCACGATTATTTTTAGGTAATGAATACAAGGTTCAAGTTGAAAAACTGAATAAAACCTTTGGAGTTGATGATGATTTTCACCGTAATGTTAAGTTTGATTATGATACCTATTTAGAAATCATGAAAGACTTCAAGTATTGTTTTAAATGGGAAAGCTTAACCGATAAGAATATGCCTGAACAAACAAATTTTTATTATGATAAATATGAGCATGCGTATCATCAATTAATGACTGAATTAGTATTATTACAAATAAATTGTATTAAAAAAGCTATTGGAAATGATGATATTTCTGGATTGTATGTAGATGGAGGATTTAGTGATAACGACTTGTTTATAAAGTTGTTATCTCACAATTTCAGAGATAAAAAGTTAAGAACAACAAATGCTTCTTTAGGCTCTGCTTTAGGCGCCGCAATTTCTATTTCAGATGCTAAGCTTAATTCTAAGTTTTTGAAAAAAAATTATGCACTTAAAAAACATGTACCGTTTATAATAAGTGGTTAATTCCTTTCAGTTAAAAAATAAATAAATAATAAGAAGTAGCTTGGAATAAAAGTTTATTTCTTAAAAATATAATCAAATGTCAAAAAATATAAAACTAGTACATCCCAGAGATAAAATTACTGAAATAATCAGTAGAATTTATAAACGCGGTATGACCACTACATCTGGTGGAAATATTTCAATTATTGATGAAGAAGGAAATATATGGGTAACACCTTCTGCAATAGATAAAGGTTCTTTACGAGCCTCAGATATCATTTGTGTAAAGAAAGATGGAACCATTATTGGAAAACATAAACCATCATCAGAATTTCCATTTCACAAAGCAATATATGAAGCCAGACCTGATATTAAGTCTGTAATTCATGCACATCCTCCTGCATTAGTGTCATTTAGTATAGTGCGTCAAATTCCTAATACGAACATCATATCTCAGGCAAAGCATATTTGCGGTCCAATAGGATATGCGAAATACCGATTGCCTGGTAGTGAGGATTTAGGAGATGTTATTGCCGATGAGTTTAAAAAAGGGTATAAAGCTGTAATTATGGAAAACCATGGAACAGTTTTAGGAGGAGCAGATTTAACTGATGCTTATGAGCGTTTTGAAGCTTTAGAGTTTTGCGCGAGAACAATAGTTTACGCATCACAAATTGGAACTCCAAAATATCTAACAGATAAACAAATAGATGAATTTGAAGAGCAAGCAACAGGTGTTTTGCCTGAGATGGAAAGCACGACCTATTCATCAGATGAAGCAGAAAAACGTTTGCAAATATGTAATATAGTAAAACGTTCATGCCAACAAGGATTAATGATAGGTTCTTATGGTACGGTATCCATGCGTTGGAAGGACAACGATTTTCTCATTACACCAACAGGGATAAATAGATGGGATATTGATTTAGATGATATTGTTCAAATAAAAGATGGGAAACGTGAAGCAGGAAAAATTCCGAGTAGAGCAACATGGATACATCAAGAAATTTACAATAGAAACCCTGATGTAAATTCAATTATTATGACACAATCGCCTTACCTCATGGCATTTGGTGTTACAGGTGAATATCTAAATGTAAGAACAATACCTGAAAGTTGGATATTTCTCCAAGACATCAATTTTGTTGAGTATGGTAATCATTTTAGAAAAAATAATAATTCTGCAATAGTAGATAATTGCCCAACGGCATTAATTATACAAAACGATTCAGTAATTGTAACAGGTGATAAGTTATTACAAACCTTTGATTATTTGGAAGTTGCTGAGTTTAGTGCTAAATCTATCGTTATGGGTAATTCCTTAGGTGAAATGGTGCCTATAAATGATAATCAAGTAGAGGATTTAAGAGAAAAGTTTTTAACATAAAAAGATGGCAAAAAGTTTCGATACGCGATATCCTTCAATAGATGATTTAAGAGCCAAGGCTCAAAAAAAAATACCAAAGTTTGCTTTTGAATATTTGGATGGAGGCTGTAATGAAGATGTAAATTTAATAAGAAATACAGCGGAACTAAGAGAAGTTCAGTTAAAACCAAATTACTTAAGGAAGCATCATGGGTCTTCGCTTAAAACAAATTTATTTGGTATAGAATATGATGCACCTTTTGGAATAGCACCTGTTGGGTTACAAGGTTTAATGTGGCCTAATTCGCCTGAGATTCTTGCTAAAGCGGCTTTTGAGCATAACATTCCTTTTATTTTAAGCACAGTTACAACTACAAGTATAGAAAGAGCTAGCGAGCTTACAGAAGGAAAAGCATGGTTTCAGTTATATCATCCAGCTGAAGATAGGTTGCGAGACGATATAATTAATCGTGCAGCAGCTGCAGAATGTCCTGTTTTAGTAATTCTTTGTGATGTTCCAACTTTTGGGTTTAGACCACGAGATATTAGAAATGGATTGGCAATGCCACCAAAAATGAATTTAAGTAATATTCTTCAGGTATTTGGCAGACCGCATTGGGCGATGCAAACTTTAAAGTATGGACAGCCTAATTTTGAAACTCTTAAGCCTTATATGCCTAAAGGTTTAGATTTAAAACAATTGGGTAAGTTTATGGATCAAACGTTTAGCGGCAGGTTGAACGAAGAAAAAATAAAACCTATCCGCGATATGTGGAAAGGAAAACTGGTTTTAAAAGGTGTAGCATCAGAATTCGATACAGAAGAAGCAATTAGATTAGGTTTAGATGGAATTATTGTTTCCAACCATGGTGGTCGTCAATTAGATGCGGGACAATCTACTGTTAAACCTTTATCAACAATTGCTGAGAAGTATGGAGATCAAATAGAAGTCATGATGGATAGCGGTATTCGTTCTGGACCAGATGTAGCCAGAGCTATGGCCAGCGGCGCTAAATTTACTTTTATGGGACGCTCATTTATGTACGGTGTTTCAGCCCTTGGTAAAAACGGAGGGAATCACACTATTTCACTCTTAAAAACAGAATTACAACAAGTTATGGAACAACTTTGTTGCGAGAATACAACCGATTTTCCTAATCATTTAATTAAGTAGAATTAATATTTAGATAATAAAAAAAACTAACTAAACTTTATTGTAAAATGAAACATTATAAGCAATTTATAAATGGGCAATTTATTGACTCAAAAGCCACTTCGGTCATCGAGATTCTAAACCCATGTACAGAAGAAGTTATAAGCACCATATCTACTGGTACGGTGGAAGATGCAGACAATGCCTTAGAAGCAGCACAAGCTGCGCAACCGGCATGGGAAGCATTACCAGCAATACAAAGAGCAGCGTATTTGCATAAAATGGCTGATGTTATTAGAGAAAACCGTGTGTTTTTGGCAGAAACATTATCTAAAGAACAAGCAAAAGTTATCGGCTTAGCGCAAGTAGAAATAGACGTAACTGCTGATTATTTTGATTACAATGCAGGTTGGGCGCGTAGAATTGAAGGTGAAATTATTCAAAGTGATCGCGAAAAAGAACACATC
>NZ_JBATHX010000480.1:0-6019 GCF_049667265.1 Algibacter sp.
GTCTACAGTATTCAGTCTTCAGTAATCAGTTTAAAGTCTTCAGTCAACGGTCTTCCGTCATCCGTCTTCAGACCTCCCTTTTTTAACATGCATTCCAAAAACATAAATCCGATTTATAAAGACTTCATGTAGTTTCAACCAAAACTTCGAGCTTCGGTCTTCGGGCTTCCGTCTTTTTTAAACATTTAATAACTCCGTTTATAATTATGGCACGATTATTACGTTATAAGATTCATATTAATTTATCTTTGATTTAAATTTAAAAATTAATCCAAAAATGACTAAGAATAGTATCGTTTCATTAGTAATTGCCATAAGTTTTAGTCTTCAAATCATAGCACAGCAATCTGCAACCTATACAAGTGGTTTAGTGGATTATCAAAAAGCATTGTCGCTTTATAATAATCAACAATACCAAGCTGCTCAGTCCATGTTTAGTAATGTTAAAAAAACAGCAAAAGAAGCTATTTTGCAATCCGATTGTGCTTATTACATTGCAAATTGCGCAGTAAGGTTAAATCAGCAGAATGCAGACCAATTAGTTGAAGATTTTGTAAAAGAATATCCAACCAGTACAAAAAGAAATACCGCCTTTGTAGATGTTGCCGATTACTACTTTGAAAATTCTAAATATGCTTATGCCCGAAAATGGTATGATAAAGTTGATGAAGCCGCTTTAGGAAGAAAGGAACGCGAAAAATTCTATTTTAATAATGGTTACACGGCCTTTTCAACAAAACAATATAAAGACGCCAAGAAGTATTTAAGTAAGGTTGAAAACTCCCCAGAATTTGGTTCACAAGCCAAGTATTACATTGGTTTTATGGCTTATGAAGGTGATGATTATGATAGCGCCAATGCGTATTTCGAGCAAGTAAGCGACCAGGAACGTTACAAAGAAAAACTTTCATATTATCAGGCAGATTTAAACTTCAAATTAGGAAAATTTGATAAAGCCATAGAATTAGCCAAAGAAAGATTAGCATCAAGCGACGCAGAAGAGGTTTCAGAGCTGTCAAAAATTATAGGTGAAAGTTATTTTAATTTAGAAAAATATAGCGAAGCTATTGCGTATTTAAAAGCATATAAAGGTAAAAATAGGAAATGGAGCAATACCGATTTTTATCAGTTGGGTTATGCATACTACAAGCAAAAAGATTATGAAAAAGCGATTTCTGAATTTAATAAAATTGTAGGAGGAACTAACGCTATAGCTCAAAATGCTTATTATCATTTGGGTGAAAGTTATATCCATTTAGATAAAAAACAGGAAGCCTTAAATGCCTTTAGAAATGCCTCGCAAATGAATTACGATTTAAAAATTCAAGAAGATGCCTGGTTAAATTATGCTAAAATTAGTTATGAAATTGGAAATCCTTACCAATCGGCCCCGCAAGTTTTGGCTGGCTATTTGGAGAAATATCCAAATACTAGTTATAAACAAGAAATTGAAACACTTTTAATTGATTCTTATATCACCTCAAAAAATTATAAAGAAGCCTTAAAATTATTAGAAAGTAATAAGAGTTTTGAAAATAAAGTGGCCTATCAAAAAGTGGCATTTTATAGAGGTTTAGAATTGTATAATGAAGCTAAATACCAAGAAGCAGAAAAACTTTTTGATGCTTCATTAAAAGAATCGCAAGATGCAAAATACACAGCTAGAGCAACATTTTGGAAAGCAGAGGCCGATTATAACTTAACAAATTACGACGATGCATTAATTGGTTTCAAGCAATTTCAACAACAATCAGGAGCTTCATCAACCCCAGAGTCTATAAACCTAAATTACAACCTGGCATACACCTATTTCAAATTAAAAAACTACGGAAAAGCTACTGAGCATTTCAATCAATTCATTTCAAATAGAAGAGATGATAAAGTAAGATTAAATGATGCTTACTTACGTTTGGGTGATGCACATTTTGTATCTAGCCAATACCAAAGTGCTATTTCTGCCTATGAGAATGCCATAAAGTTAAATGAAATAGAATCTGATTATCCAGCCTTTCAAAAAGCCATAAGTATTGGTTATACTGGGAATGCTTCAAAAAAAATAAATGCTTTAGAGCAGTTCATTTCTGAATATTCAAAATCAAAACTTCGCGATGATGCGCTCTACGAACTTGGTAATTCATATGTAAAAGAAAACAATGTTGATAAAGCTATGCAAGCTTACAATCAGTTAGCAATCGAATATAAAATGAGTTCGTTTGTACCAAAAGCATTGCTTCGTCAGGGTTTGGTTTATTATAATGGAAACCAGAATGAAAGTGCCCTAACCAAATTCAAGAAAGTAGCAAATGACTACCCAGGGACTCCCGAGGCTGTTCAAGCGGTTTCAACGGCCCGATTAATATATATTGATTTAGGGCGCGTAAATGAATATGCCAATTGGGTGAAGCAATTAGACTATGTTGAAGTGACTGATGCCGATTTGGATAATGCCACTTACGAAGCAGCCGAAAAGCAATATTTAGATAATGAAACGGATAAAGCTATAAAGCAGTTTAATGGGTATTTAAATCAATTTCCAAACGGAATTCATGCCTTACAATCGCATTTTTATGTGGGACAATTGTACTACAAGAAAGGGTTATTGGAAAACGCTGCGCCACATTATAATTATGTTACTGACGCGAGCAGGAACGAGTTTACAGAGGAAGCTTTAACGCGTTTATCACAATATTATTTAGAGAGCAAAAGCTGGAATAAAGCCATGCCAATTTTAAAACGATTGGAAGCCGAGGCGAACTACCCACAAAATGTGGTGTTTGCACAATCTAATTTAATGAAAGCAAATTATCAATTAGAAAATTATAACGAAGCCGTTACTTACGCCGAAAAGGTTTTAAGAAGTGCAACAATTGATAATAAAATTAAAAGCGATGCCCATATTATTATCGCAAGGTCTGCCATGAAAACGGGTGATGAAGCAAAAGCAAAAACAGCTTATGCAGATGTTGAGCGTGTGGCAACGGGCGAAACAGCAGCTGAAGCCTTGTATTATAATGCCTATTTTAAAAATAAAGAAGGCAAGCACGAAGCATCAAATGTTGCGGTACAAAGGCTAGCTAAAGATTTTTCAGGATATAAATATTATAGCGCGAAAGGTTTAGTGCTTATGGCTAAAAACTATTATGCTTTAAAGGATGCTTTTCAAGCGACTTATATTCTAGAAAGTGTCATTCAGAATTTTCCAGAATTTGATGATGTCGTTTCAGAAGCAAAAGCCGAACTCAGCAAAATAAAAAGGGAAGAAGCCAAAACAAATTCATCTATTGTACCAGAATAAAATAAGTTCACAGTAAGCAAATCGTAAATCGTAAATCGTAAACCGTCAATCGTAAATCAAAAATCTAACAATATGCGCAAGCAAATAAAATATATTTTCACAGGCATTCTTTTATTAACCATCACTTTAGGGTTTTCTCAAAGAAAATCGGGAGACACTATAAATACCGGTGTTATTGATGTAGTTAAACCTTATACACCAACAATTTCTGATGCTTTTAAAGTAAAGGAAGTACCATCGTTAGAAGATGAAACTACCGAAACTAAAAAGGTTATTAAGTATAATATATTTTCATTTCCTGTAGCTTCAACATTTACACCCGCAAAAGGAAAAGCTGCTATTGTTGAAAAGCGTGCGGCCGAAAAACTTTTTGATAATTATGCCACGTTAGGCGTTGGAAGCTACACAACTATTTTAGGAGAAGTGTATTTAAATCATGCCCTTAGCAGAAACGAAAGTATCGGTGGGTATGTAAGTCATCATTCATCGGCAGGAGGCATTGAAGGCTTAGAGTTTAATGATAATTTTTCAAACTCAAAAGTCAATTTAAACTATTCTAGCCGATTGCGAGATTTAGCATGGAATGTTGAGGCTGGTTTCCAACACCAAATGTACAATTGGTATGGTGTGCCAGAATCGCAAATAACTCAAGCAAAAGCGAATAATATTGAGGTCGACCATTCATTTTTAAATGCCCATTTTGGTGGCGATGTCATATTTGAAGACACCTATATTAATTCAGGAAGTTTCTTTTTCAGACGCTTTGGAGACAATCAAGGCTCTGGCGAAAATAGATTTGTAGCAAAAGCAAAAGTTGATGTGCCTATAAATGGTGAAGAGATTTCTACCGATGTTAAAATCGATTATTTAGGTGGTTCTTTCGATAGAAACTACATGGACACAAATGATTTGGATTACGGAAGTTTTCAAATAAATTTGTCACCAACTTACGAGTTAAAACAAGACGATTTAACGGTTAATCTCGGCGTATCCTTATATTATGCCAACAATAAAGCGTCTAGTGATAGTAACCTTCATATTTACCCAAATATTTCGGCAACATACAGGTTGGTTAATGATGTGTTGATAGCTTATGGCGGTATAAAAGGCGATTTAATTCAGAATTCTTATTACGGATTTGCTAACGAAAATCCATTCGTGTCACCAACCTTGATTGTTACACCAACCGACCAATTATACAATGCATACGTTGGTTTAAAAGGGAAACTTTCCAGCAATATGAGTTACAATATTAGTGGCAGATATATAGCAGATAGAAACAAAGCCCTTTTTAGAAATAACGAAATAACATTAACCAGTCAAGATTACACCTATGGTAACTCATTTGGCATCGTTTACGACGATTTAAAAACCTATGGCGTAGCTGGAGAAATTAATGTAGATGTTAACAGGAATTTCAAATTAGGCATTAAAGCTGAGTATTTCTCATACAGTACGGACAACGAAAATGAAGCATGGAATTTACCAGACGTAAAAGGGTCGCTGTTTTTAGATTATCAAATAAATGATCAATGGTTTGCTGGTGCAAATTTGTACTATATAGGCGAGCGTAAAGATCAGTTTTTCTTGAATGATGGAATGACTATCACATCACCGTTTACGGTAGTTTTAGATAGTTATTTCGATGCAAATGCTCATGTAGGATACCACATAAACGAGCAACTTTCGGTATTTGCAAAGGCCAATAATATCGCAGATTCTGCGTATCAGAAATGGCAAAATTTTCCGGTACAAAGCATTCAGTTTTTAGCCGGAGCTACCTATAAGTTTGATTTTTAAATTCCTGGGAAAGCAGGAATCTCATCAAGCAAAACGTCATTTATCAATAGTCTATTAAATTTGCAAAGACTAGTTTTTTGGGCGTTCCCCTGGCGGGTCAGGCTTTCCGTTACATGTCCTCGCACCTCCTGCGTCGGGCTGTGGGCTTTCCTCTGCAATCCCTGCCTGCCGGCAGGCAGGCTTAACGCGGGCCAGCCTAAAGGTCAGTAAGTCAAAATATCAATGTCAGTCTGAGCGCAGTCGAAGACCAAATATAACGCTAATATTATTCGCATTTCAACTTCCCTCAATGTGACAAAAAGGGAAGTATAAGTTATATGTGAAAAACTAAGTTCAACCTGCTAGGTTTTATTTAGTTTTGAACATATTAATTAATCACAGCATGAAGAAAACTGTAGCCATTTTAGTTTTATTACTTTCAGTACAATCTTTTTCGCAAAATCTAGAATGTTGTAATAATATTGAATCTGTGAAAAAAGCCATTGAAGGCGAATGGAAACTAAAAGGACAATCTGAAAATTTAATCTATAAGTTTTGGTTTAATGAGCAAAACGGATTTATTGAAGTTTTGGAAGAGTTAAATTTACCGCCAAAAGCAGAGTATACGCAACTTGGAAGTTTATTTATGGATGAGCAAGTGCAAACCCAAATAAAATTGATTAATGGTGCATTTTTTATCGAAGTCAATTATCCTTTTGATGCCGTTTCAGAACTCATTTCCAAATTAAATCAAAATACCTTTATTTATGGCAAAGGAGCATCACAGCATGTTTTTATAAAAGATGCAAACTAATTAAGATAGTTTTGCCAAATAATCAAAATGCTCACCTTCCAAAACCAATTCACATTTAAGGCCAATAGTTTCACAAGCCAATTTTAAAGTTTCAAAATCTAAGTACAACCATTTCATTGGTGCTTCTTTTT
>NZ_JBATHX010000481.1:0-4923 GCF_049667265.1 Algibacter sp.
CATCATATTCATCATATCTCCAAACATAATTTTATAAATTAATTATTATCATACAAAGCTATTTAATTTTTATATTTTTGAAAGCTTAAATTATTATGAATAAACATATCTTAATTGAAAAAAATAAATAAGTTTCCAATTGCTAAAAAAATTCCTCAAGAATTAACGATTCACAATGATACCAGAGTTGATAATTATTTTTGGTTAAATAATAAGGACAACCAAGATGTTATAGATTATTTACAGGCTGAGAATGCTTATACCGAGAAAGTGATGATTGATACCAAAGAGTTTCAAAAGAAATTATTTGAAGAAATGAAAGGCAGGATTAAAGAGGATGACACTTCTGTGCCTTACAAATTAAATGGTTATTGGTACATTACTAAATATGAAACTGGAAAAGACTATCCTATTTATGTTCGAAAAAAAGAGACTCTAGACGCAGCAGAGGAATTGTTATTTGATTGTAATGAAATGGCTAAAAGTCATTCTTATTTCAATTTAGGGGGCATTTCTATAAGTCCAGATAATACATTGGCTGCATTTTCTACAGATACGGTTAGTAGAAGGCAATACACCATTCAGGTTAAAAATTTAATAACCAACGAAACCTATTCAGATAAAATTTTAAACACAACTGGAAGCGCTACTTGGGCTAATGATAATAAGACGTTATTTTATTCCATGAAAGATGAAGTAACCTTGCGCTCTCATAAAATATTTAAGCATAAATTACTTTCTGGTAATAAAAATGATATAGAAGTTTATCATGAAACAGATGAAGCTTTTAACACTTTTGTTTACAAATCGAAATCAAAAAAATATATTGTAATTGGGTCATCAAGTACGCTATCTTCAGAATATCGTTTTATAAATGCGGATACACCTGATAATGAATTTAAACTTTTTCAAGTCCGTACAAAAGATTTAGAATACAACATTGCACATTATGGTGATAGCTTTTATGTTATTTCTAATATTGATAATGCTACTAATTTTAAAATATCAAAAACCAACGAAAACAAAACTGAAAAGCAGTATTGGCAAGATGTTATTCCTCACAGGAAGTCAGTTTTAATTGAAGATATTGAAATTTTTAAAGATTATTTAGTGATAAATGAACGCGAAAACGGCCTAAATAAATTAAGAATCATAAATTGGAATGGTAAGGAAGATTATTATTTACCCTTTGATTCTGAAACCTACACAACCTATATTGGAAATAACCCAGATTTTGAAAGTGATTTGTTGCGCTATGGATACAATTCATTAAATACGCCTGGTTCAGTAATTGATTATAATTTTAAAACGAAGCAAAGCGACATTAAGAAAGAACAAGAAGTTCTGGGAGGTAAGTTTAAAAAAGAAAATTATGAATCTATAAGGGTTTGGGCTCCAGCTTCTGATGGTGTAAAGATTCCAATCTCTTTAGTTTACAAAAAGGGCATCAAATTAGATGGATCTAACCCATTACTGCAGTATGCATATGGATCTTATGGTTCAACAATCGACCCATCTTTTTCAAGCATTCGTTTAAGTTTACTTGACAGAGGTTTTATTTATGCCATTTCTCATATTAGAGGTAGTGAGTATTTAGGCAGGGAATGGTATGAAAATGGAAAGCTGCTTAATAAAAAGAATACGTTTACAGATTTTATTGATTGTTCAAAGTATTTAATTGATCAAAAGTATACTTCAAATAAGCATTTGTATGCTTATGGAGGATCTGCTGGTGGTTTATTAATGGGCGCAATTATAAATATGAACCCTGAGCTTTATAATGGCATTCTGGCTGCTGTACCTTTTGTAGACGTCCTTACAACCATGCTTGATAATACGATTCCTTTAACAACGGGGGAATATGATGAATGGGGGAATCCTAACAATTTAGAATATTATAATTACATAAAATCGTATTCACCTTATGATAATGTAGAAGCTAAAAATTATCCAAATATGCTTGTTATTACTGGTTTACACGATTCTCAAGTTCAATATTGGGAACCAGCAAAATGGGTTGCCAAATTACGAGAATTTAAAACGGATTCGAATATTTTGTTGTTAAAAACAGACATGGAATCTGGTCATGGTGGTGCTTCAGGACGATTTGAAAGCTTAAAAGAAGTAGCTTTAGAATATACGTTTTTGCTAGATTTAGAAGGGAATTGTAGTTATTAAAAAAAAAGTTTTATTTTTGCTTGGTTTAAACTGTGATATTTTAATAATTTTTCAGTTTATAAAAAGCTTTTATGAAACACAGAAATCAAGTATTTGATAATGTATTAGATTTAATTGGCAATACGCCGCTTGTTAAACTTAATAGAATAGCTTCCAAGTTTAAAGGCGATTTTTTTGCAAAAGTTGAATCTTTTAATCCAGGACAATCATCCAAAGATAGAATAGCACTTTACATTATTGAAGAAGCCGAAAGAAAAGGCATTCTTAACCCGGGCGATACTATTATTGAGACAACTTCTGGGAATACTGGATTCAGTATTGCAATGGTTAGTATTATAAAAGGGTATGACTGTGTTTTGGCAGTTAGTTCTAAATCATCTCCAGACAAAATAGACATGCTCAAAACAATGGGAGCCAAGGTTTATGTTTGCCCTGCACATGTTAGTGCTGATGACCCAAGGTCTTACTATGAAGTTGCAAAACGTCTTCATAGCGAAATGAAAGGGTCTGTTTATATTAATCAGTACTTTAATCAATTAAATATCGATGCACATTATAATTCTACCGGTCCTGAAATCTGGGAGCAATCAAAAGGTAAAATAACACATTTGGTGGCATGTAGCGGAACTGGTGGTACTATTTCTGGAGCAGGAAAGTATTTGAAAGAGCAGAATCCAGATATTAAAATTATTGGTGTTGATGCTTTTGGTTCTGTTTTAAAGAAATATCATGAAACCAGAGAGTTTGATGAAAAGGAGATTTATCCCTATAGAATAGAAGGATTAGGGAAAAACTTAATTCCTTCAGCTACGGATTTTGATGTTATTGACGAGTTTGTTAAAGTTACAGATGAAGATAGTGCGCATACGGCCAGATTAATTGCAAAAACAGAAGGCATGTTTGTTGGGTATACTTCGGGTGCAGCAACACAGGCTTTGTTGCAACTTGGTGAAGATGATTGTTTTAAGAAAGATGATTATGTAGTTGTTTTATATCCAGACCATGGTTCAAGATACATGAGTAAAGTGTATAGCGATAAATGGATGAACGATCAAGGTTTCTTTGATAGTGTAAATGAAGCTGCAGCACAAAATATTCAATACATAAAATAGAATAAATATTAACATAAAATGAGAGATGAAATTTTGCTTTAAATGTAAAAGTTCATCTCTTTTTACGTATTTGTTAATAATTGAGCATCAAAAATTATGTTCAAACCAGATAAATAATTAATTTTGCAGCAACTAACTAATAACTAAAGGCTTCTTTAATTTTTAAGCAATATATGTTTAATTCCTTATTAAAAGCAATGGTCTAGTTATTGTTATGTCTTAATTTTAATAGCAATAAGATTTACTAAATGAAAGATTTATTCGAAAAAATTTATAAAGACAAAGGACCATTAGGAAAATGGGCGTCTCAAGCGGAAGGTTACTTTGTGTTTCCAAAATTAGAAGGAGAAATTTCTAACCGTATGAAATTTCAAGGAAAAGATGTAATTACTTGGAGTATCAATGATTATTTAGGTTTAGCAAATCATCCAGAAGTTCGTAAAGTTGATGCTGAGGCTGGTGCTAAATATGGTTCCGCTTATCCAATGGGAGCAAGAATGATGTCTGGTCATACAGATTTACATGAAAAACTTCAAAAGGAATTAGCATCTTTTGTAAGTAAAGAAGCTGCTTACCTTTTAAATTTTGGGTATCAAGGGATGGTTTCAACTATTGATGCGTTGGTTTCAAAAGATGATATTATTGTTTATGATGTTGATGCACATGCTTGTATTATTGATGGCGTTCGTTTACACATGGGTAAACGTTTTACATATAAACATAACGATGTTGAAAGTTTAGAGAAAAACTTAGAGCGTGCTACTAAAATGGCAGAACAAACAGGTGGAGGAATTCTTGTGATTTCTGAAGGTGTTTTTGGAATGCGAGGCGAACAAGGACGTTTAAAAGAAATTGTTGCGCTTAAGAAAAAGTTTAATTTCAGATTCTTTGTTGACGATGCTCATGGATTCGGAACTTTAGGAGCAACTGGAGCAGGAGCAGGAGAAGAGCAAGGTGTTCAAGATGATATTGATGTTTATTTTGCAACTTTTGCCAAATCTATGGCAAGTACAGGAGCGTTTATTGCGGCTGATCAAGAAATTATCGATTATTTGAAATATAACTTACGTTCTCAAATGTTCGCTAAGTCTTTACAAATGCAACTTGTTGTAGGAGCCTTAAAACGTTTGGATATGTTACGCACTATGCCAGAACTTAAAAAGAATCTTTGGACAATAGTTGACGCCTTACAATCGGGTTTAAAAAAGCGTGGATTCGATATTGGTACAACACAAAGTTGTGTAACGCCAGTATACTTAAAAGGAAGTATTCCAGAGGCTATGGCTCTAGTAAGAGACTTACGTGAAAACTACGGAATATTCTGTTCTATAGTGGTTTACCCTGTGATACCTAAAGGATTAATTTTACTTAGATTAATCCCTACAGCAACACATACTCTAGAGGATGTTGAAGAAACTTTAAATGCTTTTGATGCCATTAGAGAGCGATTAGACAATGGAACATACAAACGTCTTTCTGCTGCGGTAATGGCTGCAATGGGAGAGTAATTAAAATATATTATTACAAAAAAAAATCCGATTCAAACTTGAATCGGATTTTTTTATGCAATATCTTTTCTAAAGGTTTTTCTTCGTTTGTAAACTTCAGGGGAGAAGTGCTTCCAAATTTTATG
>NZ_JBATHX010000482.1:0-3549 GCF_049667265.1 Algibacter sp.
ATTTCGTATGCAGTTCTTGTGTCTAAGTTTCCCGTAGCCTCATCAGCTAAAATCATAACTGGGTTGTTTACCAATGATCTTGCAATAGCCACACGCTGCTGCTGACCACCTGAAAGTTGGGAAGGTGTGTGATCCATTCTTTCACTTAAACCAACCATTTTTATCGCTTTTATTGCTCTTTCTCTTCGTTCTTCTGAAGACACTTTACTGTTATAGAATAAAGGCAATTCCACGTTTTCTAAAGCTGATGTTCTTGCCAATAAATTATACGATTGAAAAATGAAACCTATTTTTTCGTTTCTTATAGTCGCCAATTGGTTTCTGCTTAAATCCTTCATTTTTACACCATCAATTTCGTAAATTCCGGAAGTGGGCTGATCTAAACATCCTAAAATATTCAATAAAGTGCTTTTCCCCGAACCACTAGAGCCCATTATAGTTACAAATTCACCTTCATGTATTGTAAAAGAGACACCTCTTAAAGCGCGTACGGTTTCGGCTCCCATGGTAAACTCACGTTTTAAATCTTCTATTTTAATGATTTCTTTAGTCATGGCTTATTATTTCTTTTTGTTTGCTCCCGGTGGTTTTGGCATAAAAGGGCTCTCGTTTGACCCAGCAGATTGTGCTTCAGATTTTACTACACCTTTTAAGCTATATACTAATTTATCACCTTGAGAAATGCCACTTAAAACTTGCACATTTACACCATCGCTTGCACCTAATGTTATTGTTTTTGGAGTTATAGCGCCATTTTTACCTAACACCCAAAGCGTTGTGCTATCATCACTATTATTAGTGTCGTTATTTGGTAAATTGTGTTGTGCATTATATTCCGCTAACGTCTTTGCGTTTGGTTTAAAATTTATCGCTTTAGCTTCAGCGGTTAAAACATCCTTAAGTTCTAAAGTATAAATTGAAATGGTGGCCGTTAACCCTGGTTTTAATTTTAAATCTGGATTATCTGCCTTAATTACAACGGTATAAGTCACTACATTTGAAGTAACTGTTGGGTCTAAACGAATCTGTGTAACTTCACCTTCAAAGGTTTCACCTATATAAGCATCTACCGAAAAGGTAACACGTTGTCCGTCTTTTACTTGACCTATATCTGCTTCATCGACATCTGCTTCAACTTGCATTTCTTTTAAATCTTGTGCAATAGTAAAAAGTGTTGGTGTACTATAACTAGCAGCAACTGTTTGTCCTTCATCGATATCACGTGAAAGTACAACCCCATCAATTGGAGAATAAATATTGGCATAACCCAAATTTGTTCTAGCCTGTTGTAAGTCTGAAAATCGCTGTGTAACTGTTCCTTTTGCTGTTTGATAATTGTATTCTGCATCATCAAAATCCGATTTACTAATCACTTGATTATCATACAAGGTTTTTTGTCTGTCGTAAATTGTTTTCGTGTAATTTCTTTGGCTAATTGCATTATCATAAGCTGCTTGCGCTTGTGTTTTTGATGCATTAAGGTTGGTTTTATCTAATTCTGCAATTAATTGACCTTCTTTAACCACACTGTTATAATCCACATATATTTTTTCGACAACACCAGAAACCTGTGTACCAACATCTACTTGATTTATGGGTTCTATGGTTCCTGTTGCTGTTACCAAAGTAGTCACATTATTTTTTTTTGCTATGATTGTTTTAGCCTCTATTATAATAGCATCCTCGCCATTTATAAAACTGTATCCTACAATGGCAAGTATTACAGCTACAATGCTGCTTATAATTATTTTCTTTTTTATATTCATGATGGTATTGATTAAAGTTTGATATCGTTTCCTTGATAAAATTGTAATAATTGATGGTATAAAATATTTAAGTATTTGGACTGTAAATAGTTTTGTTGTGCGTTGGTATAGGTGTTTTGACTAATCACCAAATCAGTAGTGCTTAAATCCCCTAATTCATACTTTTTTTGTGCGAGTTTATACGATTGTTCTGCGGCTTCTTTTGATGACTCTGAAGCGATAACTTGTTCTTGGGCAGATAATGCATTTTGATAGGTCGTTTCTACTTTTCTATATACTTCCTTTTCGGTAGATTGTTTTTGAATTTCTGCTTTTTCAATATTAATGGTTGCCGTTTTTACAGCTGATT
Organism: Algibacter sp.; assembly: GCF_049667265.1. Taxonomy (GTDB): domain Bacteria; phylum Bacteroidota; class Bacteroidia; order Flavobacteriales; family Flavobacteriaceae; genus Algibacter_B. Next base: position 2,116 of record NZ_JBATHX010000482.1, read on the forward strand.
TGGTTTGATTTCGATTAAATATTGGAATGCTTAACGAGAGTCCTAACTTCTGATTAAAGTTAACATCAAATTGGTCAGAAAACGTATTATCACTAATACTTGTATACCCAGAACCAAGACTTCCTATTAGAGATAAAGTTGGCAAATAAGCGCCTTTAGCAATATCCAATTCCTTCTCGTTAGCCGAAATATTTAGCATACTAGATTGAATTTCTGGTAAAAAACCTAAGGCTTTGTCATAAATATCCATTCTATTGAGTTCTAGGTTGAATAAATCCATGTTCTCATTAATGGTTTCAATTTCTAAATCTTCCATTGGCGATAATTCCAATAATTGTTTCAGTTGAATTATATATTGTTGGTAATCATTTTTTGAAGCAATAACATTGTATTTATTAGTTGCTGCTTGACTTTGTGCTTCAGTATAATCGCTTAAAGCAATGGTTCCAGCATCTAAACGAGCTTTTGCTCTTAACACTTCTTTTTCTGAAGCGGTTAAGTTATTTTGGGCAATAGCAATACTTTCTTTACTGTATAAGGTTTGTAAATAGGTTTCTAAAAGGTTTAAAACAATGTTGTTTTTTTCTACTTCTTCTTGAAATACACTTTGCTCTAATAGTAATTTGTTTTGCTTAATTTGATTGTTAATTTGATTTCCTTGAAACAAAGTCATAGATGTATTAAGACCAATATTAGTGCTGTGGATTTGGTCTGTTACATAATCGCTGGTAATAGGGTCAATCGTATTTCCGCTAGAAAAATTTTGTGAAGCACTACCGAATAAGTTTGGCAATCGAGACGATTTGGCTTTGCTGTAATCTACTTCAGCACTATTTTTATTTAAAGTAGCTTCTTTAACCGTAATGTTATTCTCTATTGCATAAGTTATGCAATCTTGTAAGGACCATATTTTTGAAGATGAAGTTGAAGCTTCTTGCGCAAAAGTTATTTGCATAAAAAAAAAGCTTACAATAATGAGATATAATTTCATTTTTAAGGTGTTTTAAATTAACACTTCAAAGGTGAAACGATATGTTTTATAATAAAAAAGTAATAGATGTTTGGGGAAATTGTCTATACAGAAAGCATTGTTTTATAGATGAGATTTTCTGATTTAATTATAGAAATACTTAAACGAAGTTGTAATTAGTTTTATTTCCATTTCTCACACATTATTCTTCCCTCTTACCTTTTTGCTATTATTAAAATCCGCGTATTCAATATTCAAGTAAGATATATTTTGCTTTTGGTAATGCGCAATAAAGTCTATACGCATAAAAAGTGTTTACGTGCTCTACTTCTAATTAAGAAATAGGAACTCATAAACACTTTTAAAGGCACATGCCATAATAATATTACAGCAGTTCTAATTCTGTTTTAGTGCTTTTACATGTGCATATATTGATACATCATTTATGGTAGTTTCCTCTTTGG
>NZ_JBATHX010000483.1:0-4115 GCF_049667265.1 Algibacter sp.
CCTATGAAAGTTCATAAACTTTATGAAACTGATTTTGAAAGAAAAGAAAAAGCGATTGATATTTTAAATCGAGTAGGTTTATCTGAAGATTATTTTAATAGATACCCTCATGAGTTTTCTGGTGGACAACGTCAGCGTATTGGAATTGCTAGAACCATTGCATTACAACCAAAATTAATAGTTTGTGATGAATCGGTTTCGGCTCTGGATATATCTGTTCAAGCTCAAGTTTTAAATTTGCTAAATGAACTAAAAGAAGATTTTGGTTTTACCTATATATTTATATCTCACGACCTGGCTGTTGTTAAATATATGTCAGACCAATTGTTGGTTATGAATCAAGGTAAAATTGAAGAATTAGATGATGCTGACACCATCTATAATAGCCCGAAAAAAGAATACACAAAAAAGCTAATTCATGCTATACCCAAAGGGTTATAGCATGAATATCTTTTTTGTTAAATAAACCAAGCTTTTAAAAAACTGTAAATTCTGTTTTACAGTTTCTTTGAATTTGCTTTCGTTATCTGTAGGTAATTCAGGTAGATTTGTTGCAATACTCATCGGTTATTAAGTTTATGGTAGATTTGGGGAAATCTATATTGTTTGGTTTTTTTGGGGACTGCTAATATAGCATACATTTTCAATACATTCGTTAAAAAACATAAAAAATCGATAAAACGCAATTTAATTTAACATTTTATCGATTTTTCATACAATAGTAATTGCGTATTTTTCTAAATATCCATCTCAGGGATATTACCTTCAATAATTAATGTGCCTTCTGTAGCATTTTTAATTTCTTCTACTGAAACTCCTGGTGCCCGTTCTAATAAATTGAAACCTTTTTGTGTTATTTCAATAACTGCCAAATTAGTAACTATTCGTTTTACACATCCAACACCAGTTAAAGGCAAACTACATTTTTTTAAGAGTTTAGATTCCCCATGTTTATTAGTGTGCATCATGGCAACAATAATATTTTCTGCACTTGCAACTAAATCCATAGCACCACCCATACCTTTTACCATACGCCCAGGGATTTTCCAATTGGCTATATCGCCATTTTCAGACACTTCCATAGCACCTAATATGGTTAAATCAACATGTTTGCCTCGTATCATTGAAAAACTTAATGCAGAATCAAAAAAACTTGCTCCTGGCAAAGTAGTTATGGTTTGCTTTCCAGCGTTAATTACGTCAGCATCCTCTTCACCTTCAAAAGGAAAAGGACCCATGCCTAAAACGCCGTTTTCACTTTGAAATTCAACCTCAATATCATTTCTAACATAATTAGCCACAAGCGTAGGAATACCAATTCCAAGATTTACATAATATCCATCTTGAACTTCTTTAGCTATGCGTTTTGCTATACCGTTTTTGTCTAACATCTGTTAAAGTTATAAGTTAATAAGTATTTAAAGTTTTAAGTTACTCACCTAATTTTAGGTTTAACTTTAGTGCACTTTAGGCGCTTTTAACTTGAAGTACTTTTTGGTCTCACCGTTCGTTGTTCAATTCGTTTTTCATAAACTTTTCCTTGAAAAATACGTTGTACAAATATCCCTGGAATATGAATTTGGTTCGGGTCTAATTCACCTAAAGGAACCATTTGTTCAACCTCAGCAACTGTAATTTTTGCGGCACCGCACATATTAGGATTAAAGTTTCTGGCTGTACCTTTAAAAATTAGGTTTCCGGCTGCATCACCTTTCCAAGCTTTCACGAAAGCAAAATCCGCTTTAAAAGCATGCTCTAAAACGTACATTTTTCCATCAAACTCTCTTGTTTCCTTGCCTTCTGCAACTTCAGTTCCAAAGCCTGCCGGTGTATATATTGCAGGAAAACCTGCTTGAGCGGCTCTACAACGTTCTGCTAAAGTACCCTGAGGAATCAACTCAACATCTAACTCTCCCGAAAGCATTTGTCGCTCAAACTCATCATTCTCACCAACGTATGACGATACCATTTTTTTTATTTGCTTTTTTTGAAGTAATAACCCTAATCCGAAATTATCAACCCCTGCATTATTTGAAATACAGGTTAGTCCATTTACACCAAGTTTAACCAATTCAGCTATGGCATTTTCAGGAATTCCGCTTAGGCCAAAACCTCCAAACATAAAAGTCATGTTGTTTGAAACGCCTTTTAATGCTGCTTGAACATCAGCCACTTTTTTGTTAATCATTATTATTCAGTTTTTGCATTTGAACCTATTTTCAGTTTTTGATTTTAACTAGAAATAAGTTTATTAAAATTACGAATTATTGAAGGATATGCCTAAATTTTTGAGAAATAAAAAACCATTCCTTCTGGAATGGTTTTTAAATTTTATCACCAAATTTTAATACTACCCGAAATCTAAATCATCAGGTGTATCTTCTTCAGTTTCTTCTTCCGAATCCGAAGTACTTGTTTGCTCTGAACAAGATACATTGATAGATAAATTATCTGGAGCTACAAAATCTTCCTTTGATATGTCTAATTCTTCATCCGCATAACAGCTCTTCATATACAATCCCCAAATTGGTAATGACATGGCTGCACCTTGACCGTAAGTAATGGTAGGGAAATGAACAGCTCTATCTTCAGCTCCAACCCAAACGCCCGTAACTAAATTTGGCACCATTCCCATAAACCATCCATCACTTTGGTTTTGGGTTGTACCTGTTTTTCCAGCAATAGGATTAGTAAGTTCATAAGGATAACCTGTAATAACCTCCTTGTATTCAGGTATATTTTTAGCCCAACTGTGTCTTAATCTTGCACCTGAGCCAACTTGGGTTACACCTTCCATTAGTTTAACAGCTACATAGGCAGTTTCTTCACTTAAAACGTCTCGTGTTTTTGGTTTAAATTGATATAAAATAGTTCCGTTTTTATCTTCAATACTTGTTACCATAACAGGTTTTGTATATACCCCGTGGTTAGCAAAGGCTGAATAGGCCCCAACCATTTCATAAACACTAATATCTGGTGTTCCTAAAGCTATAGAAGGTACTGGAAGCATTTCAGATTCTATCCCTAACTTTTTCGCTAAATCAACAACCGTTTGTGGACCCACTTTATCTATTAATTGTGCGGTAACTGTATTTACAGAATTGGCTAAAGCATTCTTTAAAGTGCGTGTTCCTCCATAATTATTGCCAGAATTTTTTGGACACCATTCTTCAGGGTTTCCGTATTTATTAGCCTCTATACAATAGGGTACATCTGGAAACACGTCGCATGGAGAATAGTGCAATTGATCGATAGCCGCAGTATAAACAAAAGGTTTGAATGTAGACCCTATTTGACGTTTACCTTGTTTTACCATATCATATTGAAAATGCCTGTAATTAATACCACCAACCCATGCTTTTACATGGCCAGTTTGTGGATTCATAGACATCATGCCTGTTCTTAAAAACGACTTATAATAGCGTATAGAGTCAATAGGTTTCATTAGCGTATCAACCTCAGACGCATTGCCATCTTTCCATTCAAAAACAGTCATTTTTGTTGCCTTTTCAAACGAGTCTTTTATTTCTTTATCCGATTTTTTTAAATCATATTTCATATGCCTCCAACGTTCTGATTGTTTCATCGAGCGGCTTAAAAGTGCCTCAATCTCCTCTTTTTCAAGTTCTAAAAACGGAGCTGTTGGATTTCTTTTTGGCGTATTTTGATGAAAAAACTCAGCTTGCAACCTTGACATATGGTCTTGAACTGCCTTTTCAGCATAAGTTTGCATGCGCGAATCAATAGTAGTATATATTTTCAATCCGTCATTATATAAGTTCCATTTTGAACCGTCTGGTTTAGGATTATCATTTATCCATTCTTTCATAAAACCATCTAAATACCCTCTAAAATAAGTAGCTATTCCTTCGCGATGAGATTCTGGAGAATAATTTAAATCTAGCTCAGTTTTTTGTAATGAATCTTTAATAGTCTGATTAATGAATCCATATTTTCCCATTTGAGCTAATACCACGTTTCGTCTATTCTTAACTCCAACTGGGTTTCTATGTGGTCGTGGGTTATAAAAAGAAGAATTTTGGCACATTCCCACCAACATGGCAGATTCTTTAATGTTTAAATCTTTTGGTTCTTTTCCGAAATAAATTCTTGAA
>NZ_JBATHX010000484.1:0-1730 GCF_049667265.1 Algibacter sp.
TTAATGTCACCGCTTTCTTTAGCACAAAATCCGGTGCCAACAGTAGAATATCAAGCCCTTGTAGATTTCTATAATCTTATGGGTGGAGACGATTGGCTAACCAAATGGGATATTAGCAGTAATAATTTACATACAACTACCTGGCACGGTGTTGTTGTTGAAAATGAACATATTGTGGAAATCAATTTGCCAAACAACAGGATAAAAGGAGCAATTCCATCTTCTTTCGGCAATTTAAAGTCACTTAGAAAACTCAATCTGGGCTCAACAACTACATCAACTTATTATGCCCATGACTTGAGTTCAACAAATCTGAACAACCTATCGGGGCTGGAAAGCCTGGAAGACCTCAACCTCAGGTACTGCAATATTGCAGGGAGCATTCCCGCTTCATGGTCGCAACTAACCAACCTAAAATTTTTGGTGGTAAGTAACAATGCTCTTACAGGAACTATTTTCAATGAGATAGGAAATTTAACAGCCTTGGAAAGTGTCGATTTATCGTACAATGGATTGGATGCCATCCCAGCCACCATAGCCAATCTAACCAACCTAAAAACCTTAAACTTACAGAACAATAAGTTAAAAAAACTACCACAGGTAATGGAAAGCCTAACGAGTTTAACCTCGTTAAACCTATATTATAATGAAATTTCCGAAATAGAAGCTTTGTTGAGCACCAGCGTTGCCCTTTACCTTAATTACCAAACCATTACCCTGGGTGAGTTTGTTTTTACTGGTGATGATGTACTGGTTACTAATCTGCCCAATATTACAAGGTACAACAGATCTCAGAACGACTTTTCGGCCTTGAACTCCTTTTATTTACGTATTGATGGCGCCAACATCGTCACCGGCCTACAATTGAACGCAGACGGCAGTTTGCTTATAGAGAAACAGTACTTAAGCTCGTTGACGCCGGAAAAACAGGTAGCCCTTTACCAACAGAACGGAAACGCCTCCGGGTCTTATTTAAACTTCACGACCACCACGGTAAGTCTCCCCGAGGTTCCGGAAACCGAATACCAGGCACTTGTGGATTTTTATAACGCTACACAAGGTGATAGTTCTTGGTTAACCACCTGGGATGTGAGCACCAATAACCTCAATATTGGACCTTGGTTCGGTCTGGTGATTGAAGATGGTCATATCGTTGAAATCGATCTGACCAACAACAGGATTCGTGGAGCGATACCAGCCTCTTTCAGCGATTTAAAATTTCTTAGAAAACTCAATCTGGGCTCAACAACTACATCTTCTTATTATTCCCACGACTTGAGTTCGACAAACCTGGACAACCTATCGGGGCTGGAAAGCCTTGAAGACCTAAACCTCAGGTACTGCAATATTTCAGGGAGCCTTCCCGCTTCATGGTCGCAACTAACCAACCTAAAATCTTTGGTGGTAAGTAACACTGCTCTTACAGGAACCATTTTCAATGAGATTGGCGATTTGACCGATTTGGTAACCATCAATTTATCGCAAAACAACCTGACTATCATCCCGGGTTCCATAGGTAATTTAACAGCCTTAGAAAGTGCTGATTTATCGTACAATGGATTCGATTCCATTCCAGCTACCATAGCCAATCTAACCAACCTAAAAACCTTAAACCTGCGGGACAATAAGCTAAAGAAATTGCCACAAGTGATGGAGAGCCTAACCAGCTTAACCTCGTTAAATTTATATTATAACGAAATTTCCGAAATTGAGGCTTTGTTGAGCACCAG
>NZ_JBATHX010000485.1:0-14770 GCF_049667265.1 Algibacter sp.
GCGTAAGGTTTTCTTCTAACTTTTTCAGTTAGTTGTCCACCTTCTTCATAACCTACATACCCTGGAGGTGCTCCAATTAGTCTTGAAATCGCGAATTTCTCCATGTATTCACTCATGTCAATTCTAACAAGCGAATCTTCGCTATCAAACAACTCTCTTGATAATACTTTTGCTAACTGGGTTTTTCCAACACCTGTTTGTCCTAAAAATATAAATGAGCCAATTGGTTTATTTGGGTCTTTAAGGCCAGCTCTGTTGCGTTGAATGGCTTTAACAACCTTAGCCACAGCTTCATCCTGTCCAATTACTTTTCCTTTTATAAGGTTTGGTAATTCGGCCAATTTATTGATTTCTGTTTGCGCAATCCTGTTTACAGGTACGCCAGTCATCATGGAAACGACATCTGCAACATTATCTTCAGTAACAACTTCACGATGTTGTTTCGTGTCTTCTTCCCACTTTTCTTGAGCAATAGCTAATTCTTTTTCAATGCGTTTTTCATCATCTCTAAGTTTAGCCGCTTCCTCGTATTTTTGTTTTCTTACAACGGCATTCTTTGTTTCTTTAATATCTTCAAGCTGCTTTTCTAACTCAATAATTTGTTTCGGGACATCAATATTTGTGATATGTACGCGCGATCCAGCTTCATCTAAAGCATCAATTGCTTTGTCTGGTAGGAAACGCTCGGTCATGTATCTATTTGTTAATTTTACACAAGCTTCAATAGCTTCATCTGTATAGTCAACGTTATGGTGTTCTTCGTATTTTCCTTTTATGTTATTAAGAATTTCAATAGTTTCTTCAACCGTAGTTGGTTCAACGATTACCTTTTGGAATCGACGTTCTAAAGCGCCATCTTTCTCAATATATTGTCTGTATTCATCTAAAGTTGTAGCTCCAATACATTGAATTTCACCTCTCGCTAAAGCTGGTTTAAACATGTTTGAAGCATCTAGACTTCCCGTTGCACCACCAGCGCCAACAATAGTATGTATTTCATCAATAAACAATATAACATCATCGTTCTTTTCAAGCTCGTTCATTACAGCTTTCATGCGCTCTTCAAATTGTCCACGGTATTTTGTTCCAGCAACTAAACTTGCTAAATCTAAAGTTACCACACGTTTATTGAAAAGAATTCTTGATACTTTTCTTTTTACAATTCTAAGTGCTAAACCTTCCGCTATGGCAGATTTACCAACACCGGGTTCACCAATTAAAAGGGGGTTGTTTTTCTTTCTCCTACTTAAAACTTGAGAAACTCGTTGAATTTCCTTTTCTCTACCCACAACAGGGTCAAGCTTCCCTTCTTCGGCTTGAGCCGTTAAATCGCGTCCAAAATTATCTAGAACAGGGGTTTTAGACTTCTTGTTTGATTTACCAGCAGGTGCATTAAAAATATTATCCTTTGAAGATTGTTCGTCAGGATTATTATCATCGTCTTGAAATTCCGATTTCGGTTCTATAAAATCATTGTCGTTTGTAATCATAGATTTAAATTGTTCTTTAACATTATCGTAGTCAACTTTAAGCTTATTTAAAAGCTTGGTAGTGGGGTCGTTTTCGTTTCTTAAAATACAAAGCAATAAATGCGCTGTATTAATTGAAGTACTTTGAAATAGTTTAGCTTCTAAAAACGTGGTTTTTAAAGCGCGTTCTGCTTGTCTTGTAAGGTGTAGGTTCTTTTTTTGATTTGAAGCTACCGTAATATTCGGGTTTGCAGGACTCAATATTTCAACTTTGCGCCTTAAATGGTTTAAATCAATATCTAAAGCGTTAAGAATATTTATTGCTTTGCCATTGCCATCACGTAAAAGGCCAAGCATAAGGTGTTCAGTACCAATAAAGTCATGGCCTAAACGGAGTGCTTCTTCTTTGCTGTAAGCAATAACATCTTTTACTCTTGGGGAAAAATTATCGTCCATAAATCGGTTCTTTCTGCATTAAAAATAGTAAAACATTTTTATTAAAGGCAAAAACTATACCTAAAAATGTGTTAATACTCAATGCTTTTAGGTTTTAGGAGAGTTTTAGTTCTTTATTTTTTCTTTTTTCTAGGCAAAATTTTTAAGTATAGCCTTTGCTATAATTTAAAATTTTAACACAGAAAAATGGGAAAAGAAAAATTTAAAAATCCGAAAATCTAAGTGTTTTGAGTATATCATGCTAATTGACGAAAAAATCTTTATAAAATCAAAATTTTATCGATCATACTTATTAACCAATTAAGTCGTTCAAATTGTTAATAAATTACATGAAAAAGGAAGCTTTACAGTCTTCCTAAAACTGCTAGAATTCTTATATTAGCATGTTTTGAAAATTACATAAAACTAAATTAAATTATTTATGGCAGAAGGAGAAAAATTGATCCCTATTAATATTGAGGATGAGATGAAATCGGCTTACATTGATTATTCAATGTCGGTCATTGTGTCACGTGCTTTACCAGATGTAAGAGATGGTTTAAAACCAGTTCATAGACGTGTACTTTACGGTATGCATGAGTTGGGTGTTAGAGCAAATACGGCACATAAAAAATCCGCAAGAATAGTTGGAGAGGTTTTAGGAAAGTATCATCCACACGGCGATACATCAGTTTATGATGCGATGGTGCGTATGGCTCAAGAATGGAGTTTACGTTATATGCTTGTTGATGGACAAGGTAACTTCGGGTCGATTGATGGTGATAGTCCTGCAGCAATGCGTTATACAGAGGCGCGTATGCGCAAGATTTCTGAAGACATGTTGGCAGATATTGATAAAGAAACGGTAGATCATAAGTTAAATTTTGATGACACTTTAGAAGAACCAACAGTTTTACCAACTCGTATTCCAGGACTTTTAGTAAATGGAGCGTCCGGAATTGCAGTAGGTATGGCTACTAATATGCCACCACACAATTTGACTGAAGTTGTTAATGGAACAATCGCTTATATTGAAAATAACGATATTGAAATTGATGAATTAATACAACACGTAAAAGCACCAGATTTTCCAACAGGAGGAACTATTTACGGTTACGATGGTGTTAAGGAAGCTTTTCATACGGGAAGAGGGCGTATAGTGATGCGTGCCAAAACCAATATTGAAGAGGTAAATGGTCGTGAGTGTATCATTGTTGACGAGATTCCATACCAGGTTAATAAAGCAGATATGATTAAGAAAACTGCTGATTTGGTTAACGATAAAAAACTGGAAGGTATTTCTCTAATTAGAGATGAATCAGATAGAAATGGGATGCGAATAGTTTATGTTTTAAAACGTGACGCTATTCCAAATATAGTATTAAATAAATTATTTAAGTATACTGCGCTACAGTCCTCATTTAGTGTAAATAACATTGCGTTAGTTAAAGGTCGTCCGCAATTATTGAATTTAAAAGAATTGATTCATTATTTCGTTGAGCATAGACATGAAGTTGTTGTAAGAAGAACTACGTATGAATTACGTAAAGCTGAAGAGAGAGCCCATATACTTGAAGGTTTAATTATTGCTTCTGATAACATTGATGAGGTTATTGCTATCATTAGAGCATCTTCAAACGCTGATGAAGCCCGTGAAAACTTAATAAAACGATTTGAGCTATCAGAAATTCAAGCTAAAGCAATAGTTGAAATGAGGTTACGTCAGCTTACTGGTTTAGAGCAAGATAAGCTTCGAACTGAGTACGACGAAATCATGAAAACTATTATCGATCTTAAAGATATTCTAGATAGAAAAGATCGTAGAATGGATATTATAAAAGAAGAGCTTGAGGTGGTTAGAGATAAGTATGGTGATGAGCGTCGTTCAGTTATTGAATATGCTGGTGGCGATTTAAGTATTGAGGATATGATTCCTGATGAAAAAGTGGTTATCACAATTTCACATGCTGGTTATATTAAGCGTACATCTTTATCTGAATATAAAACACAGCATAGAGGTGGCGTTGGTCAAAAAGCTTCAACAACACGTAATGAAGATTTCTTAGAAAATTTATTTGTTGGTACAAATCACCAGTACATGTTGTTCTTTACTCAAAAAGGAAAATGTTTCTGGATGCGTGTTTATGAAATTCCAGAAGGAAGTAAAACATCTAAAGGTAGAGCTATCCAAAACCTAATAAATATTGAGCAAGATGATAAAGTTATGGCTTTCATTTGTACTCAAGATTTAAAAGATGAAGAGTATATAAATAGTCATTACGTTATTATGGCTACTAAAAAAGGTCAGGTAAAGAAAACATCGCTTGAGCAATATTCTAGACCAAGAACAAATGGAATTAATGCAATAACCATTAAAGATGACGATGTTTTATTAGAAGCTAAGTTAACTACTGGCGAAAGTCAAGTAATGTTAGCTTTAAAATCTGGTAAAGCAATCCGATTTGAGGAAGCCAAAACGCGCCCAATGGGTCGTGGTGCATCTGGTGTAAGAGGAATTCGTTTGCAAGACGAGAAAACCGATGAAGTTATTGGTATGATTGCTGTCGATGATATGGAAAGTAATGTGCTAGTAGTGTCTGAGAATGGTTATGGTAAGCGTTCTAGTTTAGAGGACTACCGAATTACCAATCGTGGCGGAAAAGGAGTAAAAACCATTTCAATAACTAAAAAAACAGGTAGTTTAGTATCTATAAAGAATGTGACAGATGAAGATGATTTAATGATTATCAATAAATCTGGAATTGCAATTAGAATGGCTGTTCAGGATTTAAGAGTGATGGGACGTGCAACGCAAGGAGTTAAGTTAATTAACCTAAAAGGAAACGATTCTATTGCTGCAGTTGCCAAAGTAATGCATGATGAAGATGAAGTAGAATTAGATGAAGATGGTAATGTAATAGTTGCTGAAGGTTCTGAAAGCGCTGAAAATACTGATGCTTCAGAAGATGGCACAACTCTTGATAATAATTTAGACGATAATAACACAATAAATTAACTTTAATAATTATTCAAAATGAAAAAACAATTAATCATAGCTTTAGCATTTTCAATAAGTGCATTTTCATTTGCACAAAAGAAAGAATTGAAAACAGCAGAGAAGGCTATTAAAAGCAACAATTTCGCAGAAGCAAAAACGGCGATTAACCAAGCAGAAGGTTTATTATCTGCCATGGATGAAAAAACCAAATCAAAATTTCACTACCTAAAAGGTCAAACCCTTTACGCTAATGGAAAGGGAGCTATTGGTGATATCGATGCAGCACTTGAAAATTTAGACCTAGCTAAGGACGCCTATGGGACTGAAGTTAACCAATTAAAGCAAACTATGACCAATGGTTTGTTAACTACTGGAAATGCTGCCTATGAGAAAAATAATTATTCAGAAGCTTCAAAGTATTTTGAAAAGGCCTATAGAGTTACTGAAAAAGACACCATGTTTCTTTATTATGCCGCAGCTACATCTGTAAATGTAAAAGAATACGATAGAGCTTTAGGTATCTATGAAGAACTTAAAGAAATTGGTTATACTGGTATTGCAAAAGAATATTTTGCTATCGATAAAGAAACTGGTGAAGAAGTGGTTTTAGATAAAGGAACTCGCGATCTATATGTTAAAGGAGGAAGTCATATTAAGCCAGGTGAACGTATGACAGAATCAAAGAAACCTGAAATTGTAAAGAACATCGCTTTTATTTATATTTCAAACGGTGATAATGAAAAAGCACTTGCAGCTATTAAAGACGCAAGAGCTGAAAACCCAGATAATGTTGATTTAATAATAAATGAAGCTAATATTCATTTACAATTAAAAGATGAAAATAAATTTAAAGAATTAATTGAAGAAGCTATAACTAAAGATCCAGAAAATAAAGTCCTTCACTATAATGTTGGTGTTGTAAATATGAATAAAGGTGACATTGATAATGCTCAAAAATCATTTGAAAAAGTTTTAAGTTTAGATCCTTCTTACTCTGATGCTGCATTAAACCTGTCTAATTTATATATAGAAAAAGGGAATGTTGTGATTGCAGAAATGGGAAAATTAGGAATGAGTAAAGCTGATGATGCAAAATATGAAATACTGAAAGTTGATAAAAACAATTTGTTTCAGAAAGGCGCAGAAGTTCTAACTAGTTTTATTAGTAATAACCCAGATGCTAAATCTGATATTTTTACCCAATTAAAAAATATTTACCTCGCTTTAGGTGAAGGCCAAAAAGCCAAAGAAATTACAGCAAAATTAGACGCTATGTCTGGCGGTGAGTAATAAATTTACAAAAGATTAAATATAAAAAATGCCGCTATTTAGCGGCATTTTTTATATGATTTTTTTAATGACTCGAAGTTTGTGAGTATGCATGTTTTTATCAACATTATATATTCCAGAATGGTCTAGCCTGTCAATTCTTACCTTTCCATGTGCATGAATAATATAGTTGTCTTTCATAATGATGCCAACATGTATAATGGTACCTTCAATATTATCAAAAAAGGCCAAATCTCCTGGCTCACTTTCTTCAATAAAACTTAAAGCTTCACCTTGAGTGGCTTGTTGCGATGCATCGCGTAATAATTTATAGCCATTTAATTTGTAAACCATTTGAGTAAAACCAGAGCAGTCAATACCAAAAGGTGTTTTTCCACCCCATAAATAAGGCGAATTTAAAAATGTAAAAGCTGTTTTTATGAGATTAGATTTCTCGTTTTTTTTAGTAACATAATTCCCCTCGTAAATATGGTTTAAAATGGAAAGTCCATTTAGGGAAGAGCCTAATGTTATCGGTGATAATTGTTTGTTTTCATCTTCAATAAATTCTACTAAATCTGAAGTGAGTTTTGGCGTTTCGTTTTTAAGAAAATGATATTGATCTTCATTGATTTCAACATATTGTTTATTATCCACCCAACCTTCATATTTATCAAAAGCTAATCTAATTTTACTCCATTGTTTCCTGGTTTCTAAAATTTTAAAAAAATCACCGTAAAGCACTTGTGAAACTAATTCACTTGCGTCTGCTGGTTCATTTCGAAGCGGAACAATGCTTAAATTACAAATACCGTATTGCATTAAAAATATAGTGTCATTTAAAATTTAGGAAGTAAAATAGTTGTTTTATTCATATGGGTAAATACTGCTTAATGTGCTTAATTACTGCTAACAGCGTTCAATAATCATTGCTGAAGCTCCGCCGCCACCATTGCAAATTGCAGCAGCTCCAATTTTTGCGTTATTTTGTTCTAAAACATTTAATAAAGTAATTAGAATTCTAACTCCAGAACAGCCAAGTGGATGCCCTAATGATACTGCGCCACCATTTACATTTACGTTAGCATCTGTAAGTCCTAAAATTTTCATATTAGCCAACCCAACTACAGAAAAGGCTTCGTTAAATTCAAAAAAATCAACATCTTTTATATTAATTCCAGCTTTATCAAGTGCTTTCGGTAAAGCTTTTGCAGGAGCAGTTGTAAACCATTCTGGCTCATGAGCTGCATCAGCATAGCTTTTTATGATTGCCAATGGCTTTAAGCCTAGTTCGTCTGCTTTTTCTCTACTCATTAAAACTATGGCGCCAGCACCATCATTTATAGTTGATGCATTTGCCGCCGTTACCGTTCCATCTTTAGAAAACGCTGGGCGTAATTGCGGAATTTTATCTAATCTAACATTCGTATATTCTTCATCTTTACTAACAATTAATGGTTCTCCACGGCGTTGAGGTACTTCAACAGGAACAACTTCATTGTTGAATTTACCAGCATCCCATGCGGCCGATGATCGTTTGTACGATTGTATCGCATAAGCATCTTGTGCTTCTCTTGAAAACTCATATTTAGTAGCACATGCATCGGCACAAACGCCCATGGCATTTTGATCGTAAGCATCCACTAAACCATCTTTTTGTAAACCGTCAATTAATGTTGCTGGTCCAAATTTTGTACCCGTTCTAGCATGCAAATAATGAGGAATAAGACTCATGTTTTCCATGCCACCTGCAACAATAATATGAGCGTCGCCTAAAGCAATAGATTGCGCCGCTTGCATAACGGTTTTCATGCCCGAAGCACAAACTTTGTTAATAGTGGTGCAAGGCACAGTATTTGGAATTCCTGCATATATAGCTGCTTGACGGGCAGGAGCTTGCCCTGTTCCAGCTTGTACAACATTGCCCATTAAAACTTCTTCAACCAATTCTGGTTTTAAGTTAATTTTATCTAAGGCGCCTTTTATGGCAATAGCACCTAGTTTAGGAGCGGGAATAGTTGATAATGCACCTAAAAAACTTCCTATTGGGGTTCTTGCAGCAGAAACAATTACGACTTCTTTATTCATCAATTTAACTTTTTAATTAAGTCTATGCGAAAATAATGATTTTTTAGTAGAAATTTGAAAGATTAGATTATTATAAAAAATGGTAAAAGCTTATAATTTATTACATTTGGTTTCTAAAGGAAATATCTATAACTAAAATTGAAGTTTAGCGAAATGGATATTTGGATGCAGCCATGCATAGCCCAATATTTTATGGGTGACAGCTAAAAATGGCGAGAACACTCATACATGAAAGACTTTATAAATAAACTATATAAAAACCATTCCTTAATTTATAAGGTCTTATTATTTATTTGCACAACGTTTCTAATTGTGTATCTATTTCCAAAAAGCGGAAAATTTAAGTATAATTTTGAAAAAGGGAAACCGTGGCAATCTGAGAGTTTGCAGGCTCCTTTTGATTTTGCTATTAAAAAAACCGATGAAGAAGTAGCCTCTGAAAAGGAAAGTATTATCGACCATGCAGTATTGTATTTTAATATTAATAACACGATTCATCAAAAGGTAATTGATAATTATAATACCCAGTTTAATGCCACTTTTAGGGATAGTTTGCCTAACTATATTTATAATAGATTATTCAGAACTGGTAAAACCATCGTTTCAGATTTATATAAATACGGCGTTTTAAGCGAAGATTATGATTTTTCTGAAAACAGCCCAATTGTTATTCTTGATGGAAGAGAAAAATTACAGGATGGGTTTTATTCAAACTTAGTTCAACAAAATGATGTAATAGTGGTCATTGATAAAGTGTTAACTGAAAACAATTTATCAAAATATAAAACAGACATTGTTTCATTGTGTTTTGATTTGATTGAACCAAACATAACATTTAATAAAGCATTTACGGATAAGGCAATTCAAGATGAACTTAGTCGGGTTTCCTATACACGGGGAAGTGTCGCTAAGGAAACTTTAATAGTTTCAAAAGGCGAAGTTGTTGAAGGTGATAAATTTCAAATTTTAAAATCCTTGCAATCCGAATATGAGTCGCAAGTTTGGAGTGACTCAAATTACAATTGGGTGTTATTTGCTTATACGTTATTGGTGGCTTTAGCTTTATTAATGTTGCTTTTGTTTTTAAGAAAGTATAGAATGGAGGTTTTTGAGAATAACACGAAAGTAACCTTCATATTTTTCAATATTTCATTAATGATATTCATTACAACTTTAGTGGTGAATTATGATTCGAAATACATTTACATAGTTCCAATTTGTATATTACCATTAGTGTTTAAAGCGTTTTTTGATGCGCGATTAGGTCTATTCGCCCATGTTTTAACAGTCCTATTATTAGGATTTATTGTGCCTAATAGTTACGAGTATATGTTTCTTCAAATAATTGCTGGTATTGTAACTATATTGACGGTTTCAGAGTTGTATAAGCGTGCAAATTTGTTTATTTCAGTAGGTCAAATAACGCTAATATATATTATAGCATATTTTGCTTTTTTTGTAATTCATGAAGGAAGTGTAGAAACGCTTCATTGGGAAACTTTTATTTGGTTTGTACTCTGCGGTTTGGCAACCTTGTTTGTTCAGCCATTAATATATGCTTATGAAAAACTTTTTGGATTAGTTTCAGATGTTTCGCTTTTAGAATTATCAGATACCAATACTAAATTGCTAAAAGAATTATCAAATAAGGCGCCAGGTACATTTCATCATTCATTAAACGTTGCAAATTTGGCTGAAGCATCAGCTAACGAAATTGGTGCAAACGCCATGCTTGTTAGGGTAGGCGCATTGTATCACGATATTGGTAAAATGAAAAACCCAACGTATTATACTGAAAACCAATCTACAGGAATTAATCCTCATGACGAATTGTCGTCAAAGGAAAGTGCTAGAATAATTACTGATCATGTTATAAATGGTATTGAAATTGCAAGAAAAAATAATTTACCAGATCGTGTTATTGATTTTATTAGAACACATCATGGAACCAGCGTTGTATATTATTTTTACATGCAAGAGAAAAAGGATTACCCTGATGTTGAGGTAGATAAAGCAAATTTTAGTTACCCAGGGCCAAAACCCTTTAGTAAAGAAACTGCTATTTTAATGATGTGTGATAGTATTGAAGCGGCATCAAAAAGTTTAAAAGACCCAACGTCTACCAAAATAGAAGCTTTTGTAGAGAATATTATCAATAAGCAAATAGAAGAGGGGCAATTTTTAAATGCCAACATCACTTTTAAAGAAATTGAATCGATAAAAAAAGTGTTAAAACACAAGCTTGCAAACATTTATCATTTACGAATTGAATACCCTGAATAAAAAGTAAAAAAAAGAAGAAAAATGTTTGTGTTCTTTAAGATGAAAAACTAAATTTGCATCCGCATTTAAATTAAATGTGAAGTTCAAAATAAAAATACTGGAGAGGTGCCTGAGTGGCCGAAAGGAACGGTTTGCTAAATCGTCGTACCCCAAAAGGGTACCCGGGGTTCGAATCCCCGTCTCTCCGCTTTTTTTTGAATAAATTTACAGATAACCATTCGGGGTGTAGCGTAGCCCGGTTATCGCGCCGCGTTTGGGACGCGGAGGTCGCAGGTTCGAATCCTGCCACCCCGACCAGTAAAGCCTTAAAAATCATTGATTTTTAAGGCTTTTTTTATTTTTAATTACTCAGAGGTGTATTTCTTTTAATTTAAATTTTTCATCCAAATTTTGACTTTTCAAAAATTATTTTATCTGTATCGTTACTTTCTTAACTAAATAATTGTACTTTTAAATTGGCTTCTAAATATTTTTAATAACTAATCTGTATTGCTTAATTAAATAAAATATTGACATCCAATTAATTCTGTTTTTAAATTTAAAATCGATTTAAATTTTAATACTAATTAAATATAGCTATATTTGGTAAACCAAACTGGTGCACCAATTTGAATTTTTGATGATTTTCAATTTTATAATTGAACATATTTTATTATCAGGTTCAAGTTTTTTTAGTGCAAATAGTTGGTTAAAATCACTCCAGATCTACTATTTAAGAAACAATTAAACAATTAATAAATAATAGAATGAACACGAAAATTGTAAAATCATTATTTCAATCGCTTTTAATAATTGGATTTTTAGTAGTAAATGGATGTAAGGATGCGGCTAAAAAAAACCAAAATGAAATTGTAAAAGAAACTGTTTATCCAAGTGATGTGATTCCTTTTATGAGTGAGTTTAGTATACTTTGTGGCGATGGTGCAAAATTTGAAAATTTAGTTGAAACGGAACATAAAGATTTTTTTTATGTTGAAAATGAAAACGATACCAACTGGGTAGTATATAAAACACCAAATTCGGGGATTACTTCTCGAACTTCAAGCAACACAAGAACCGAACTTGGGCAAAAAACACATTGGAAAACCGAAACTGGTGGTAAATTAACGGGTTCATTAAAAGTCATGCATGTTTCAACGTCTGGCGATGCTAGGGTTGCAGCTTCATATTCAGTAGTAGTTGGGCAAATTCATGGAACAGAAGGACACGAAAACGAACCATTAAAAATATTTTATAAAAAATTCCCTGGGCATACAAAAGGTTCTGTTTATTGGAATTATGAAATTAATACTGCGGGTGATGATAATTCTGGAAGATGGGATTTTTCAACAGCCGTTTGGGGACATGACATGTCGGTTGTTGGTGAAACACCAAATACATATCCTGCCGAACCTGAAGATGGTATTGCATTAGGCGAAGAATTTAGCTATGAAATAAATGTTTATGAAGGTATAATGTATCTTACTTTTACTAGTGAAGGACACGAAACTAAAACCTTCGTTAAGAGTTTGATTAAATCGGATTTCTCAAAAAAATCAGATATTCCTCAACAAATATGGACCTTGTACGCTTCCATAGGTCGTGATGGTGTGGAACGTGAAAGTGCTTATGCTGGTGAACTACAAAATTTTAAGCAAGGTGCCTACAATCAAACTAATGGAAAGTCTCCAGACGATAATTTGGTTTGGAGTACTGGTTCTGAAACCTACAATGGTGATATTGCTAAACAATATGCAAATGGTTGTTATGCAGAAGTGTGGTTTAAATCTGCAACTGTAGGTGCTGGAACATCGCCAAATTAAGAATAGTTAAGTTTATTTAAAAAAGTCAATAAATTTGAATATAGTAATCTTTATAATGGGTGTTTCAGGTTGTGGAAAAAGCACCATCGGGCAAATGTTATCTCAAAAACTTAATATCCCATTTTTTGATGGCGACGATTTTCATCCACAATCTAATATAGATAAAATGAGTAGTGGCAAGTCATTAAATGACGACGACCGTTACGGATGGTTAGTTGCGCTCAACGACTTAGCAAAGAAACAACTTCAAAAAAATAGCTGTATCATAGTTTGTTCTGCCTTAAAGAAATCTTATCGAGATATTTTAAATAAAGACATTCAAAATCAAGTTAAATGGATTCATCTTGCTGGGAGTTTTAATCAAATTACAGAGCGACTTAATAATAGAAAGAATCATTTTATGACTTCAGCTTTATTACAGTCGCAGTTTGATACTTTAGAAAAGCCATCAGAAGCATTAGAGGTAAATATTTGTTTAAGCCCAAAGGAAATTGTTGAAATAATTACAAAAGAAATTAAAATGAAATCAGAATTCGGACTATTTGGTTTAGGTGTTATGGGAAAGAGCTTAAGTAGAAATTTAGCTCAAAAGGGATTTAAAATATCCATTTTTAATCGCGAAGCAAAAGGAACAGAGGAAGATGTTGCTATAAATTTTAAGAATAGCCACAAGGAACTGGAATCTGCCCAACCGTTTTCAGATATTGAAGCATTTGTAAATTCCCTTCAAACACCAAGAAGAATTATGCTGATGGTGAATGCTGGTAAGATTACAGATATGGTTATTGAAGATTTAATACCGTTTTTATCTGATGGAGATATTTTAATTGATGGCGGTAATTCTAATTACTTAAAAACCAAAGAGCGTTACGATTATTTAAAATCTAAACACATTAACTTTATTGGCGTTGGTGTTTCTGGCGGCGAGGAAGGGGCTTTAAAAGGACCATCCATTATGCCTGGGGGCAATAAGGAAACTTATAATTTAGTAAAACCTTATTTGGAAAGTATTGCTGCTAAAGATGCTAATGGTTTGCCGTGCTGCACTTATATAGGAGAAGAGGGAAGCGGTCATTTTGTGAAAATGGTTCATAATGGCATTGAGTATGTTGAAATGCAATTATTGGCAGAGGTTTATACTATTTTAAAAACCATGGGGAAAAATCCCGATGAAATTGCCGATATTTTAGAATCGTGGAAAACGAAGGCCGATAGTTATTTATTAGGAATTACGGTTGATATTCTTAGAAAAAAAGATGGCAACGATTGGCTAGTAAATAAGATTGTAGATAAGGCAGGTAATAAAGGAACTGGAAATTGGACAACCATTGCCACAGCAGAATTGGGAGCTCCAAGTACATTAATTGCCGCAGCATTATTTGCGCGTTACACATCGTTTTATAAAGAAGAAAGAATTCAAGCAAATAAAAACTTTGGGATGGAGCCATCAAAGTTGAATTTAGACGTGGAAGCTGTTTTAAACGCTTATCAATTCGCTAGAATAATAAATCATTATCAAGGACTTAAGTTAATTTCTGAAGCCGGAAAAGCCTATAATTGGAGCTTAAATTTAAGTGAAATTGCTAGAATTTGGACTAATGGTTGTATCATCAAATCAGATTTAGCAATGGATTTAATTCCAGTCTTAAAAGTGAATGATAATATATTAACGCATAAAACTATTATTAATCAAATTAAAGCATTAAAACCATCCATTAAAAAAGTGGTTTCAGAATGTATTTTAAACGACCTAACAGCACCGTGTTTAAGTGAATCCATAAATTTTTTAAATAATTATGGAACAGCAAATTCTTCAGCAAATATAATTCAAGCACAACGCGATTATTTTGGAGCACATACTTATCAACGAACCGATGATGATTCAGGTAAGTTTCATCATACCAACTGGAATTAACCAATCCGGTTTAAACTAATTCACCAACTAAACTAATTATTATGTCAGAAACCAAAGAGAAGAAATCTTTACTAAAAAAAATTATAGCCATTGTATTAGGCTTTGGGCCTGGAATTTTTGCCATAGGTTATACTATTGGTACAGGAAGTGTAACGTCTATGATTGTTGCAGGAAGTCAATTTAATATGCAGTTATTATGGGTATTATTATTAAGTTGCCTTTTCTCCGGATTATTAATGTTCGTTTATGGTAATTATGCATTAATTACTGGTGAAACAGCACTTTATGGCTTTAAAAAACATTTAAAATACGGTAAAGCTTTAGCCATTTTAATTATTATTGGAATTACGTTTGGGCAATGGAATTCCTTAATGGGAATTTTAGGAATTTCTTCCAATATCATTTATGAAATTTTAGCAGTTAATTTTGATGGATTAGGTGATTTAAAATATGAAACCGTTTTAATTACAGCCATTATAATAATTGTTGTTTTTTACTTATTAATGTTGGT
>NZ_JBATHX010000486.1:0-3228 GCF_049667265.1 Algibacter sp.
TATTATCTGAAACTAATTGGCTAATACCGTAAAGCATTTCAGATTTTATATTTGTATCTAAATTAAGATATGGATGTTGTCTTAAAATCATAACAACTTCTTCCAAAGCGGTGTTTCCTGCGCGCTCGCCAATACCGTTAATAGTACATTCTATTTGGCGTGCACCGTTAATGACACCTTCAATAGAATTTGCTGTTGCCAATCCTAAATCGTTATGGCAATGACAAGATAAAATAGCCTTGTCCATACCTTTTACGTTTTCTTTTAGGTATTTAATTTTTGCCCCATATTCATGTGGTAAGCAGTAACCCGTTGTATCTGGAATATTTAAAACGGTTGCCCCAGCTTTTATTACAGCTTCGCAAACACGTGCTAAATAGTCGTTATCGGTTCTACCAGCATCTTCAGCATAAAATTCTACATCTTCAACAAAAGATTTCGCATAAGTTACGGCTTTAACAGCACGCTCAATAATGGCATCTCTATTGGAGTTGAATTTAAATTTTATATGAGAATCTGAAGTTCCAATTCCTGTATGGATTCTTGCTGTTTTAGCATATTTTAATGCTTCGGCCGCTACTTTTATATCATTTTCTACAGATCGGGTTAAACCACAAACCGTAGCGTGTTTTACTAGTTTTGAAATAGCTTCAACCGATTTGAAGTCACCAGGACTTGATACCGGGAAACCAGCTTCAATAATGTCAACTCCCAATAAATCAAGTTGCTCAGCAATAATTAATTTTTGGTCGGTATTTAATTTACAACCCGGGACCTGTTCACCATCTCTTAGCGTTGTATCAAAAATTTGAACGTTATTATCAGACATTTATTAAAATATATTTTCGTATTGTTACACGAATTTATATTTTGTATTTCTAAATACAGAACTTCATATATAAATATTACGATGTTTAACTATGCGTATATCGAGTTAAGTAATTGAAAATCAGTTTAATAATACTGTTTTTACGACTATGACAAAAGAGCAAAAAGATAATTTATTTATACTAATTAAATCGTTGTCTAAATCAGAAAAAAGACAATTCAAGCTTTATGTGGGTCGTTTAGGTGTAAATGAAGACTCAAAATTTTTGATGCTCTTTAATATTCTTGATAAACTTTCGGTGTATGATGAAGCCGTTATCCTTAAAAAAGGAATTGTAAAAAAACAGCAACTTTCAAATTTAAAAGCCCATTTATATAAACAGATTTTAATTAGTTTACGATTAAATCCTTCACACCAAGATATCCGAATTCAGATACGCGAACAGTTGGATTTTGCAACCATTTTATACCACAAAGGCCTGTACAAGCAGAGTTTGAAAATTTTGGATAAAGCTAAAAATTTAGCCATTTCAAACGAAGAAAAAAATGCAGCCTACGAAATTGTCGAGCTCGAAAAAATTATAGAATCGCAATACATAACGCGAAGTCTTAGTAACCGAGCAGATGAGTTGTCCATTCAGGCAAAAGAACTGAGTTTGCAAAATGTTTTAGCAAGTAAACTATCTAATTTATCGTTGCAATTGTATGGCTTATTTTTAAAAATGGGCTATATTAAAAACGATGAAGATTATCAAATCATCAAAAAATATTTTAACGATAGGCTTCCAAAATATGATATTAATAAACTTGGGTTCAGAGAAAAACTCTGGCTTTATAAATCCTATTTATGGTATAGTTTTTTAACCGTCGATTTTTTATCCTGCTACAAATATGCTTCAAAATGGGTGGATTTGTTTTATGATAATAAAGATATGATTGCACAAAATCCTGTCTTTTTTCTAAAAGGAAATAATTATTTACTGGAATCATTATTTTATCTTAGAAAACATAAAAAATTTAAATCTTCATTATCAAAACTAGAAGCGCTTACTAAGGAGAAATGGTTCCCAACAGATGATAATATTGATGGTTTGGCCTTTCTATATATCTACAATAATAAATTCAATTTACACTTTATTGAAGGTAGTTTTGAAGCAGGATTGCCGCTTATTGATGAAGTTCTTGAGCGCCTAGAAAATTATAAAAATCGCATTGACGAGCATCATATTATGGTTTTCTATTACAAAATAGCAAGTATGTATTTTGGTGCCGGAGATAATAAAAAATGCATCCAATACCTAGAGAAAATAATAAGTAATAAATCGCTCCAAATGCGCGAGGATTTGTTGTGTTTTGCAAGAATTTTAAACCTCGTTGCCCACTATGAAGCTGGGTTAGATTATAACTTAGAGGTCCTAATAAAAAGTACCTATAAGTTCCTTATTAAAATGGAAGATTTGTATGAAGTACAAAAAGAATTCATCAAGTTTTTACGTGGTTTGGGAGATATTTATCCGCACGAAGTCAAGGCAGAATTCATCAAACTCCATAAAAAATTAAAAACCTATGAAAACGACCCATACCAAAGTCGTTCCTTTCTGTATCTAGACATCATTTCTTGGCTAGAATCAAAAATTGAAAATCGCCCAATTGGCGAAATCATCCGCGAAAAGTTTAAAGCATTAAAAGCATAATAATTAATTTTTGGGCGCCCGCCTGCCGGCAGGCAGGTACCCCACAGGGGTCGGGCTTTCCTTTGCATGTTCTCACGCGGGCAAGATTGCAAAAGCAGGTAATAAATCTGTTTGAAAAAATTGTTTTAGGCAATGCTATTATTGATTGCTCACATCCCTAAAACCCTTTGAAGGGGTATTAGGTTTTTTTTTATTATTGCAACCTTTTTTGTTTCCTTCCAACAAGCAGGTTATAAAAACAAGGCTTCTCTTTCTTAAACACTAGTCATTCAGAATAATAAGTTAAAACCTGCTATTAATCTACCAATTTTGAAAAATATCTGCTAAAACATTTGGATATTAACGTTTCAGATTCAATATTTGCATTCACAAAAGTTCAAACACGTATTGAAATGTTATCAAGAAAGGCGGAGGGATAGACCCATTGAAGCCTTAGCAACCCTTTAAACTTATTAAAGAAGGTGCTAAATTCTACTTAAATTACCAATTCATTTATTGGTATTTGGATAGATAACCACAACAAAATTGCTTCAAGTAATTTTAAAAACTCTTATAACATTTTTCTATTAAGTATGCTTCGAAAGGAGCAATTATTATTAATCAACGGTCTTTTACCTTGCCATAAAAAAGGTCAGAAATGTTGCAAATATTTCTGAAAGAGGCCATAAAAAATTAGAAAAATGAGCAATCAAAAATTAGCCACAAA
>NZ_JBATHX010000487.1:0-9159 GCF_049667265.1 Algibacter sp.
TCAACTAATCGCTCATCGCTACCATTTGATTGTGCATTACCAAAGTAAAAATTGGCAATGACTCCTAAATCCGGATGCACTTTAGATACAATACGCGAATTTACTTCCCATAAATCTTGGGCAGGGGCAGCATTAGGAAATGCAAAAGCCGTACGATTGGCTAAAAACCCAATGGCAGCATCTTGTGCAGTAGGGTGATGACGAAATACAAACCCTAAATTAAAGGCAAGTTTAGCATCTTCAGATCTATCGCTATCCCATTCGTACATCCAAGTACCTGGAGTAGGGTCGAAGGTCAATAAAAGTTCACCTGCAACGGTTTCTCTGTTTGATCTAACTGCAAATGGATCATCTTGAATGTTTCTAAGTCTTCCAACACCATCCACATCATTTGGCATAGCAGCAACAATAGGTTTTTGCCATAAAAAGTTTGGAGCTATCTGGAAATTACCAGCGGTAATTGCAAAACCAGAAAGGATATTCGTTTGGTTTCCACTTCCTGAATCTTTTAATTTCCAGCCTGTGAATGTTTTTGTTTGGTCTGCACCACCATTTGCAACTAAGCCCATGTATGCTGCTTGTCCGTACCAATTAAACATACCTTTTTGAAAGGTTATTTTTGCTTTAGCACCCCAATTATCCTTATTGTTAACTTTATCGGTATAAATAATGTATTTATTATCCGAATCTGGGGTCTCTGGATTATAATCTGGATTATCCTCTGCTATTTGGAATTCACGTCCATTTAAAGGTTGTCCGCCCCAAATACCCCCAACTTCAAGACCAAAGCTTCCAAATTTTCTTTGAACATGAAGCGTTCCTTTCCGTGTTTTTGGTACTGGAACAGCGATTGACGAAACAAAATTAGAAGCTTGAGCAACATCTTCTTGGTAAACACCTGTTACGTCAAATTTACCTAATTTTGTGCTGTATTTTAATAAGAATGCAGGATTTGCTCCCCACCATAATTGTGGGCCAAATGCAGCTTTTAGCCCGTCTAAAGCTTTTTTACCATCAATTTCAACACCTAAGATTTCACCTTGATAAATATCTAAATTAGGACCGTAATTGGCCTCTGGATACAATCCGAAAAAATCACCTTCATAACCCCAATGGTAATGTCCTGTACGGTAAAAACCTCTAACATCGGCAGCTTTTCCATTCCATTCAAATTCGGCATTATAAACTTGTACACGGTTTCCATTAACAATATTTAAAGGGCCATCTTCTGTATTTACAGTAACAGGACGTCCTCTATTTTCATAAAAAATTTCATCAATTGGATTTGCAGCAACATTACCAAGAATATTAAAATTCACATTGGCACGCATATTTGGTGAAGGGTTTCCTTCAACACCAATAAAATAAGACTGCATATGATCAAAACCCAATTCGTTTGGATAGGTTGATGCATCTGGATCTGCAGTACTAGGTGTGGTTAATAAATTTCCACCTGTATTAAAAGTTGTGAATTCTGCTCTTAAGTTACTAATATTAATTTTTCCGCTACTTCCTGCTTCCAAGGCCGCTTTATCACCTCTTGCTCTTAAAACAGCATCCATTAATGATATACTAGAAAACGCATTATTAACGTATTCTAAACTTGCGCTATCAGCATAAGGGTCTACATTATGTGCTTCTTTAAGCGCATAATATGCTGCGCGAGGATACAAATCATAAAGACCTCTTGAATTTGTTGGCCCTTTTGCACAAACACCAAACCACTCCTCGTTCATATTGTTTTCCCCAGGCGCTAAATCAATGGAATAGCCCCCGTTTGCCCATGACGCGTTACTATCATGTACCTCAAGATTTTTGGTTTGACCAAATTTCCACCAGCCATCACTAAATTGAAACGTAAAACCTCCAATAGCATTTTCAGCTTTTCCTAAACCACTAGCGTTTTGGTAAATATCTTTCCAATTTTCTACCATATAGTATGCCTGCGATTTTTGGTCTTCTTGATTTTCAATAGCATTGAATGCATCAGCCCCAAACTCGGTTAACAAAATAGGTTTATTCAATTTATCTTTTACTACTTGAAAAGCATCTCCAAAAGAAGCTCCTCTGTACATGTTTGTTCCATAGATATCAACATCTTTACATTCTTCTGCAATAATATCAATAAACAAAACGTCTCCATTACATATAGCTATTGGATGAGATGAATCAATAGACTTCATTTTAATAGCCGCATCATTCATAAGCTTATACATGGGTCTTCCACGTTTTTCACCTACTTCTCTTCTTTGATCTTCTTCATCTGGGAAATCTTCGGTTTCGGCACCAGCCCAAAAAAGACCATAATTGTTTTCGTTTCCTAGAAGGAACATTAGCAATCCGGGTGTGTTTTTATACGTTTCAGCCAGCTGAGTCACTTCAGATAATAATACTTTTTGGGTGTCTTCATCTCTATAATCTGTAACAGGCACCCAAGCACCATTTAATGTCAATCCATAACGACCAAATGAATGATTAAGCATGGTATAGATTCCATAATTTTCATATATATATTTTATCCATTTTGGTTGAATACCAGTATATTGTCTGATAGCATTCACTCCCATATTTTTTAAAAGCCCCATTTCAGCATCAAGCGCTGCTTTTATTACATCATCTGATTGTTTCCATAAGCTGTAATTGAAATTTGTACCAATGGGGAAGTAATCCCAATTCATACCATTAATCATCATGGCTTTTCCGTTGACATTTAATGTCATTCCCTTATCATCATTTACTATAGATATTTTATCTGCTTGCGCAAATAGTATCGTTGTAAACAACAGTAAGGCTAGTTTTAAAAAGTTTTTTTTCATTATATCATTAGTTTAGCTTATTGTTAGAGTTTAGTTAGTTGTCTGTATTGGTTTGTTGTGTTACTGTATTTAGTAATATTAACTATTAAAATTCTTATTATCGCTTTTTATACCCATACAAAAAGCATACACAAGAATTAACTTGTCTTTTAGGACGAACCACCATTAAAAGGGGTTTATCTGATTGTTTCTTACGATACAAAACAGTTAAAAGCACAGACAGACAACAATGTTGTTGTAATGTATGGGTAAAATTATATTATTTATGTGCAATATAATTTCTTGATAAAATGGTAATATTCAATTATTGACTTTTTCAGGTTTATATAAGTCGATTAAGCTTGCTGTTACGCTATTTTAATAAATAGCAAAAATCATACTCCAAAATATATTAGGAGAACATTTAATACTATTAATTATAAAGCTATTATTACTTAACTTAAGATGAAAAACGCAACACAATTGAGAAATAATTACTCAATTATATTTTTTTGATGCTGCCTTTTTTAACTGAAGTCAAGAATTTTGTTTTTAAATTTAAGTTTTTCATCTTTATCCCAAAGTCCCCAATAAGCACCTACATCACCTTCGGTACCAACTTTCCAGGACTCATCAAAAGACGAAAAGTAAAATATATCAATATTGTCTTCCTTTGACCATTCTTGAGTGTTAATAAAATACTTAATAGCGTTTTCATGAGATGGAAGCGCCCCTTGCAATCCTAAGCCTTGACTAGGCCATCCTGTTTCGGTTATTATAACCTTTTTTCCATTTCCTGCTTTAACAGCTCTATTAAACATATCTTTCATGTAGAGTAACGAATACTCTTGGCTACAACCTTCCCAATATGGGTAACAATTAGCCAAAACAACATCGCAAGCTTCGGTAATTTTTGGGCGTTTAGCGAATTCATAATAGGCATCTACATAACCCATTGGAATGCCAGGGATTTCACGTTTTACATAGTACATGAAATCTAATAGTTCTTCTTCAGATAAATCACCCCTATACATAACCTCATTTCCTACTGCCGCTATATCAACATAGCCATCTTTAGCAAGCTTTATGAGTCCTGCAATTTCTTTTTTATTTATTTCAGCGTCATCACCTAACCAAGCACCTACCAAAGTTTTAATTCCAAACTCTTTTGCAATTACAGGAATAAGCTCGTTTCCATCGGTGCATGAAAAAGAACGAATCCATTTGGTATGTGGCTTTAAAATCTTCATACGCCTTCTAATCTGCTTCTCGGTAAGTTGATCGCCAGCACTCTGACCTTCTTCATAAGCACTAAAACAAATACCGTGCATACCGTTTTTCAAAAGCCTATTGAAAGTATTTTGTAATCCTTTAGTCGTTTTATTTTCTAAGCCACCTGAAAGTGACATAAGGTTTTCCTTTTTGAAAGACATAATTCTTAATTTTTTAAAATTTTAAACTTTCATTCTTATCCCAAATTCCCCATCGTTGGCCTACATCACCTTCATGATGTACTTTCCAAGATTCATCAAAAGAAGAGAAATACAGTAAATCCACATTTTCTTGTTGCGCCCAATTATTGGCGTTTATAAAATATTTCATAGCATTTTCCTCAGAAGGAACTGCGTTCTTGTTGGTTTCTCCTTTATTAGGCCATCCTGTTTCTGTGATAATTACAGGTTTATCTTGAGCAATTGTTTTGGTTAGCGCATACATCTGTTTTAAATGTAATGAAGCGTTATTTATATCAGAACCTTCCCAAAAAGGATAACAGTTTACTAGAATAACATCGCAAATATCAACAAGTTTAGGGTGCTCATGAAACTGATAATAAGCATCAACATAACCTACTGGAATATTTGGTAATGCTATTTTAACTTTTCTGATATAATTTAAAATTTGTAGCTCTGTTAAATCATTTCTTAGTAGAACTTCATTACCAACTACAGCAATATCTACATGCCCTTTTTTAGCCAAATCAATCAGCGCATTAACCTCTATGTCATTCTTAGATTTATCTGTTCCAATCCATGCGCCAACCATAGTTTTAACACCATTTTGATGGGCAATTTCTGGAATAAACTCGTTACCATCTGTACATGAAAAAGAACGCACCCATTTTGCATAAGGTTTTATTAAATTCATTCTTTTAAGAATCTGCTCTTTTGAAAGTTGATCCCCAATATTTTGACCTTCTAGATATGGACTAAAACACAAACCATGTAGGCCATTATTCATAATGTCTTTAAAAAGGATTTTTATATCTGAAGTAGATTTTGAAGTAAAATCTATTTCAGTCCTTTTATCAATTTCTAAATCGATGTTTTTAAAAGACAATAATTTATCTAATTGGTAATATGATGAAGATGATTTTGGAGTAGAATAGTTTTTTCGTTCATCTAAAGCATTACGTGTTACTCCAGCGCTTTCTTCTGTAACAGCATAATTACGCATTACAAACATTGCAATAAGTGTCCCTATAATTGGAATAGCGGAAAAAGCTAGTCTCAAGCCCTCAATAGCCCCTTCTGGTTGAACGGTTGCCCCTGAATCAAAACCTACTGTAGTTAAAATAACACCACTCAAACCTCCAGCAATAGCGAAACCAAATTTCACTACAAACCAATAAATAGCTCCAAAGGTACCTTCTCTTCTAAGTCCTGAAGTAAGCTCGTCTAAATCAATTACATCGGCTGTCATAGACATCATTAAAACAAATAGACTTCCTATACCAAAGGAGAAAAATGGAAGTGCAAAAATGAACATATAGGGTTTGCCTGGAATAAAGAGAAACCATAACATTATATACCCTATAATAGATATTCCTTGCGATACTAAAAATGCCTTCTTTTTACCCATTGATTTGGACATTTTAGTAACAATAGGTATCACCATAAAAGTAGTTCCAAGCGCACCTAAACATCCAAAAAGTGTAGGCCATATCCCTGCAGCACCAGCATCACCATCAAAAAGATGATACACTATAATAAAGAAAGAGAACGAAGCTATGGTCATAAAGGCATTATACACCAAAAAGGTTGCAATACATAACTGTCTGAATGGCTTAATTTTAAAAGCACTTTTAAAACCTGAACCTATTTCTGCAAGGCTAGCACCGATGTATTTTAATTTGAGTGGAGAATAATCTTCATTTAAGGTTGATTTACTTTTAATAAATACACCTGGAATGATTGCACAGATTGCAGAAAAAGCCCCTACCCAAATTGCTAATGTTCGGGTTGCAACTTCTGCCGACTCAAACCACTCTGGGTCGTACATAATTACCCAAAACCACGGTGCTATTACCCATGCCCATTGCCCAATCCACTGAGCGGTTGCCATAATATCGGTGCGTTCATGAAAATCTTCACTCATTTCGTAGCCCATTGCTACATAAGGCACACTATAAATGGTAATCCCTAAGTAAAATATAATTGACCAAATCATAAAGTATGTGAAATTATAATCAACTCCAGCGTCCTTATAAAGTTGCCACATCGCAATGAATGAAATAAAAAGAATTATACCTCCGAGAATTACGTAGGGTTTTCGTCTTCCCCATCTTGATTTCGTATTATCCGAAATATAGCCCATAATTGGGTCTGTAACAAAGTCAAAAAGTCTTGGCAATAAATATATGATTCCCCACATCCAACCGGGAAAACCTAAATCTTGTACTAAAACTACCATAAAAATTCCGAGTGCTGCAGGAAACATTTGATTGGCGAGCATTCCTATCCCGAAAGCAACTTTTTGTCCGAAAGGAACTTTAATTGTGATGGTTTTAGACATAATTTTTTTGGTTTAGTTAGTTGTTCGTTTTATGCTTTTGGAATAACAATGGTTTGAATTGCTTGTGCGTCAATAGAAAACGTAACGGTTTTATCGTTAAGTGTTAAATTAACAGACTTTGGTGTTTCAAACTCGTTAAAAAGTACTACAGATATTGAACCATCAGGATTTTGTGCTGCTGTTGCCATAAGTTTGGTATCAGAATTCTCATGTGCAATTACTTTTGCATTTGGTCTAATAAATTTACTGAAATGCGCCATGGTATAAAATAAAGGTGTAAAGTATACTTCATCTTTTTCTGGGTCGACAATTACAGGAGCTACACACCAGTTTTCGAACCAGTTTGGACCACCTTGCCTATCTAACACCATATTCCAGTCTACCCAACCATCTACCCAGTTATTTAAGCAGCCAATAATATCTCTTGCATAACGGTTTACAGGTGCGTATTTAGGGTGTAAATATTTTTTTTCTGGTTCTCTCCAATCATAACCCCAATCTGTTGCTTCTTTTTTCCAATACCAAGAATCATCTTGCCAAACAGGCACCTGAGAATCAATACATCCTTCAGTTTCAATTAAGTATTTATTTGGTGCTTTATTATGCGCATATTGTAAGGCTTCAGGAAAATAATCATAAGTACTCTCATACCAATGTATAGCGGTTCCGTCAAAATATTTTGAAGAAGCTTCATCACGATACATTTCATCAACCCATTCTTTTAAACCTTCTCTATTTTGATCGTAACCTAAAATAATTTTATCACCATAACCATCAGCTTCTAATTTTGGTCCTAAATGAAATTCTACAAAATCGGTCATTTCCTTAGGTGTATAGTGCATGCTTTCCCAGTTGTTACCGTTTCCATGTGGTTCGTTTTCAACAGTAAAACCCCAAATTTCAATACCTTGAGCTTTATAAGCTTCAATATATTTTGAAAAGAATAATGCCCAAGTATCATAATATTCAGGAAGTAATTTTCCACCAACCCATTTGTTGTTATCCTTCATCCAAGGTGCTGCAGACCATGGTGAACCGAAAATATTAAACCCGTCTTCTGAAGCAGCCATGGCATCTTTTATCATCGGGATTAAATCATCCATATCTTCTTCAATGGTAAAATGCTCCAAATTTTTATCGCCTTCTACAGGTGTATAAGAGTAGTTTGTTAATGAAAAATCACAAGAATTCATATGCGTTCTTGTTAAAGAATAGTTTGCACCATCTTTTGAAAAATATGCTTGAATAATAGTGTCTCTATTCTTTTTGCTTAATTTATTTAATAAATAAGCAGAAGACTCCGTAAACGCTCCTCCAAAACCAGAAATTGTTTGAAGTGTTTTATTTGGTAATAATTTAATGGTAACTAAAGAATCTGCACTTTCAATAGTTGTAATTTTTGTTAGTTTATTACCCTTAGCTGAAGTTTCATAAACTTCTACTGCTAATTTTTCTTGTTTTTCGTTACAGCTATACATCATAAAAAGTACACTTAAAAAAAGATAATATTTTACACGTTTCATAGATAAAAAAATTTAGTTGTTAGTGTTTGTGATAATCTACATTTGGAACCAATACATTTTTCATTAAGGCATTTTTATCTCCTTTATAAGATTTAGTAATTGGCCGACCATCGCGTGTTAAACCTTTAAAAACGCCTTTATCAACCAAACCCCAAAGTGGGTATTTTGCCTCTCCTTTTAAACTGATTAGTCCAAAATGATTTTCGGAACCTAATTTATTATTAGCATCTTTCCATTGTTCATCAAAAGCTTCAAAATAAAAACAAGAGATGCCCATATTGTTGGTCCATTCACGAAGATGTTTATAGTAAAGTCCTTGCTTATATTCGTCGGTTGCCCTAGATCCATTAGTTCCGTAATGTCCGCTGGATGTGGTTGCCCAACCTGTTTCACCAATATGAATGGGTTTGTTTACTCCTAAACTTTTCATGTAATTTGAAACACTATTGTATTGTGTTTGCGCAAATCCTAAAGCACGAATCATAGCTGAATCAACCTTTTCGAGATCTGTTAAATGGTTTTCGTTTTCAGGAACTGCCCAAAAATCTGGACTATAATGCGAATTGTGATACGGGTAAGTATGCATCGAAATATAGTCTACAGCCTTTATTAAATTTTCTAAATCCTCTACATGATATAAAGGATCTCCGCCGCCCCAAGACGAAAAATCATCGGAACTTGTAATCCACAAACCGGAAGGAAGCTTGTCAGATTTTTTTAAGTCTTGTAAATGATTTACCCATTTTAAAATGACACTAGGTTGTACAAAATAACTCGTCGCCCATTTTACCATGGCTTCGTTTCCTACGGCTATAATTTTAACAATGTCTGGATACATGTTTGCTAAAGCTACCGCTCTATCAATTTCTCTAGCATTTTGAAGGCTTTCTATATCGTGGTTGGGTTCTAAATCTGTCCAAGCATTTAAGCAGTCTATCCATGCACCTAACATCACATACATCTCGAAGTTTTTATCTTCTTGTTTTAATTGATGAATGGCTTCTAGCAAATTTGAAGCATGGGGTAAAGGGGTTTGCACATTATAGGTT
>NZ_JBATHX010000488.1:0-3471 GCF_049667265.1 Algibacter sp.
AAGAGGTTTTGAGATTACTACAGCAATAATAACCGCTAATATAATTCTGGGTATGGCTTGGATTATTTCATCGGTAACCTGTCCTGTTTTTTTTATGGTTGAAACAATATAGCGGTCTAAATTAAAAATAAGTAAACCCCAAATGAGCCCAAAAAAAATAGAAGCATATAAATTATCGAATACGGTATATAGAGCATAGCTAGCTGCAATAAAAGCCATAAGTGCCGTGAAGAAAACGGTTGCCCCAATACCAGCATATTTATTTTGTTCACCAACGGAACAATTTTCGAGAATATCGGTATCTGCCCCGGAGCAGATGATAAAAAAGCGCTTTAACATAATGTGATTGATTTTTGATTGATTGACTATTAGAACGCTAAAGTTGTGTATTTGTTACATAATTTACATAAAAAGACCTCACAGATTTTAAAACCTGTGAGGTCTAATTTTTTTATAAGGTATTAAAGTTGTATTGGCGCTTTTTGAATTTTTACTGTTCTAACACCGTTAGTTGTTTGAGATGATATGTTTAAATCCTTATTGTGTTTTAGAATTTCTATAGCCTTATCCGACGAGATTTTATCATTTTCATAGTAAAAAATGGCTCCTTTTTTTGCCATGTCAATAACATGATCTAAGGGTGATTGAGGCTCTGGTGGAGGAGGAGGCGCAGGGATTTCTGAGACTTCACCTCTGTTTACTTTGGGTGGAGCTGGTGGTTCAGGGATATCTGAAACCTCCCCTTTGTTCACTTTTGGTGGCGCTGGTGGCGGAGGCGGGCAATCTGGAAAAGGTTCCGCATTTGCTTTTTGCTTTTCTGACATTAAACCATAGAGGTATTCTAAACGTTTTACATCTTTTAGTTTAACCACACGCTTATTTTGGGGTTGTGCGTTGTATTTTTTTGCTAGGGCATTATACTCTTCAACTTGTGCTTTGGTTGCTTGGTCTTGGGTGATAATCTCATTTTGAGAATGTTCAAATTCAATATAATTTTTGCTACTAAAGCT
This sequence comes from Algibacter sp., assembly GCF_049667265.1. GTDB lineage: Bacteria > Bacteroidota > Bacteroidia > Flavobacteriales > Flavobacteriaceae > Algibacter_B. Next base: position 1,011 of record NZ_JBATHX010000488.1, read on the forward strand.
AAAAATTAAAATGGCTAATAATGGCAGAAGAATTAGACTTCTGAACCAAATGACTGTTTTTGATGTTTTTGTTTTCATAACTGTAAAACGTTTTTTGATTAATGAATAATTAATGGCATTTGCCATTGGAATATCAGCGGCATTTGATGAGAATGCCAAAAGTAATTGCTGATATTTTTTTGTGTTAAATCCTGAATTTATAACTGTTTGATCGGCTAAAAACTCATGATTTAATTTGATGTCTTTTTTAAGAAAGTAAAATAATGGATGAAACCAAAAAACGACTTGAAGCATTTCAATAAATAGAATGTCTAAAGCATGTTTTTGATTGGCGTGTGCCTGCTCATGAAGTATTACTTCTGCTGGAATTAAGTTGTTTTCATAATCCTTTTTATTTAAAAATATGTAATTGAAAAACGTGTGTGGAAGAATTAAATCTTGTAATAAAACGTTGATGAATTTTTGGTTTCTATGGCTTGGATTAGATTTTATTTTTTGAAATAATTCAAGCAAATTTTTAATAAATCGAAATAAAAATATAACCATGCCTAAAACATAAATACTCCAGAGTATGAATGGAAGGAATTCTAAAAGTGAATTGTTTTCTGAAGCTTCTAAAATGGTAAGGTTGAAGTCTTGATTGGTTGCGAAATTAGTAGCTTGGGCTTCTACATATTCCGTAAAAGTGATAAACGGAATGCCAATTGAAATTATTAAAGCTCCAATTAAATAAAAACGTTTAAATGTATGTGCGCTCGTTTTTTCTAAACAAAGTTTGTAGAAAAGCATAAAGGCTGCTAAACAGGCGCTCGATTTTAATAGAAATAAAAGCATAACTATTTGTTTTTAAGTTCACTATCAATTATAGTTTTTAAATCTTCTAACTCAGCTTTAGTTAGATTAGTTTCTTTTGTGAAAAAAGATGCAAATTGCGAGGCGCTATCGTTAAAAAAGTTTTTAATAAGTCCGTTTACATGCTTAGAGAAGTAATCTTTCTTTTTAACTAACGGATAATATTCTCTGGAATTACCAAAACGCTTATAATCTATAAACCCTTTGTCTGCCATCCGTTTTAAAAGCGTTGCTATGGTTGTATTGGCTGGTTTTGGTTCTGGATAAGCATCTAGTAAATCTTTCATAAACCCTTTTTCGAGCTTCCAAAGATGATTCATGAGTTCTTCTTCAGTTTTTGATAATTGCATGTTCTACAAAATTAGAATGTTCTCTACAAATGTAGAACAAAAATATATATTCTACAAGTGTAGAGGTGAAATATTTTACTTTTTTCTAGATCTCAAGCTTTCAATAATAACCGTTGCCAAAATTAAAGTGCCGCCAATATAAGTATTGAGCGTTGGGATTTCGTTAAGGAAAAAAAAGGCGATAATTATCCCGTATATAGGTTGTGCACTGGCAATAATACTTGCCGTACTGACCGAAAAATATTTAAAACTACTAACAAATAAAGAATGACCAATGGCTGTGGTTACTAAAGCTAATAGAATTATATACGGATATTGGGTGGTAATGTTGCTAGTATCTTTTATAAAGAGAAATGGAAGCAAAAGGATGGTTAATAAAAATGTTTGGTATAGCATTAAAGCAGAACCATTATAAATAGCAGCAGATTTTTTGAGCATTAAATTTCTTAGCGCAAAAAAGAATGCTGAAAGGATGCCGAAAAGAATCCCTTTAACTTGATTACTTTGAAAATTGAACTCTGGAGCCAAAATATAAATGCCAAGTAAAACCATTAGTGCCAAAACAATATGCATTGAATTTAGCTTGGTTTTAGTGAAAAGCGGCTCGATAAAGGCGGTTATTACAGGAAACGTAAATATAGAAAGCATGCCTAATGCCACGTTTGAAAGTTTTAAGGCATAGAAATAGGTTATCCAATGCAAGCCAAGTAAAACAGAACTGAAAAGGATGGTTGAAAAATCTTTTTTTGAATGAATTTTAAGGTTAAACTTTTTGTATTTACAAAACAGGAATAGAAATATGGCCCCAAGTGCACAGCGCCACCAAATAATAACTTCGGTTGGCATACTTATAAATTTTCCTAAGGCGCCAGATGTACTGATTAATACGGTGCCAATTGTGAGTTGTAAAAGTTGGTTGTTGTGCTGGTTTTTCATTGTGAGTTACTAACTTGCGTTAGGGATTGAAGGATTTGTTGAAGCTCCCCGACGCAGGAGGGAGCGACTCCTGAAAGCCCGACTTTTTGTGATCCTGCAAGGTTTTGTAAACCTTGTAGGTATGAGCAAAAAGTAACGCTCGAAAAACTATTTAGAAAATTCTGTGAAATATTTATAAAACAACGGAATGGTTTCGATGCCTTTTAGGTAATTCCAAATTCCGAAATGCTCGTTTGGTGAATGAATGGCGTCACTATCTAGACCAAAGCCCATTAAAATGGTTTTGCTTTTCAATTCTTGCTCGAAAAGCGCTACAATGGGTA
>NZ_JBATHX010000489.1:0-3269 GCF_049667265.1 Algibacter sp.
GAATTAGAAACGAATGGTATTCCCATTATTCATATTGAAAATGCCGTTATCCATTTAGAATTAGAATCCAATAATATATTTATAAAAAAAACAAAACAAGCTATTGAAAATTTAGTTGTTCTAAAAAACGAATATCCTAATTTTATTGGTCATTCCATGCTCCTAAAAACAGCCCAACGTTTTAAGTTTTTAAAACCAATAGCTTCAATAGTATCAAAAGGTTTTGCCTTTTTAGCTAAAACAACTCAAAGTGTTTATAGTTTTCAGGTTTTTAAACTTTTTTATATGATTTCAATAAATAACCAAAAATGAATACGACCACACAGGTGCCATTTTTCTCTGTAATAATTCCTTTATATAATAAAGAGAAATATATCGAAGCTACTCTTAAAAGTGTTTTAAAACAGACATTTTTGGATTTTGAGGTTGTTATTGTTGATGATGGCAGTACTGATAATAGTTTAAATATTGTATCTCAATTTAAAAATTCTAAAATAACGTTACTGGAGCAAAAAAACCTTGGTGCTTCATGTGCCAGAAATAAAGCAATTTCAAACTCAAAAGGCAAATATATTGCGCCATTAGATGCCGACGATATTTGGTATGAAAATCATCTTTCAGAATTAAAAAAACTGATAGAAACATTTCCTAATGCTGGTGTATTTTGCAATAATTATGAAGTAAAACTAAGTGAGCATTTAATAAAAGTGGCAAATTTCAACTTTAATTATAAAAATGAACTTTTAATTATTCCCGATTTTTTTGATGCAAATATTTACAATTATATTGCAACATCATCATCATCTGCCTTTTTAAAATCTTCATTTTTTGAAATCGGAACTTATGATACCAGTTTAAGAACTGGACAAGATTTAGATTTATGGCTTAAATTTGCTTTAAAGTATGAAGTGGCATTTAATCCTTGTATTACGATGATGTACAATCATTTTGATGCTTCAAGTCTATCAAATAGTAAATACAATAATGATAGATATAATTTTATCAACTCTTATAAGAATGAGGAAAAAAATAATCTTTCTTTAAAAAAGTATTTGGATGTGAATAGATATGCGCTTTCTTTAAGATGTATTGTGAATGATGAAAAAGACCTGTACAAAAAATTAAAAAATGAAATTGATTATAAAAATTTAAATTTTAAACAAAAGTTACTTATAAATTGTCCAAAGTATATCCTGAAATTCGCTAAAGTCTTTCATACTGTTTTAATAAAAAATGGTATTTATTATTCTGCTAATAGCTAATAATAGTTTTTTTTTAATTTATTACAAATATACTAACTAAGTAAATTTTTCCACGCTTCAGTAATATTTTCAATAGAAAATTTTTCCACGCTTTGTTTGGAATTACTTTTACATTTATTATAAATTGATTTATCTTCTATAAATGTATTAAACGCTTTTGCTAAAGCGGTTACATTATAATTTTCTACTAATAAACCATTATAACCATGTGTAATTATTTCTTTTGGTCCAGCATCGCAATCAACCGAAATTACAGGAGTTTTCAAACATAATGATTCTGGAATTACAAGTGCAAAACCTTCTGAATGACTAGTTAAAACAGAAAAAAGTGCATTTTTTATATAAGGAAATGGATTTTTACAAAATCTTAAAAACTCAATTGAATCTTGGCATTTTAATTTTTTTGCGTAAGTCATCAAATAATCCTTGTCTTCACCATCACCTAAAATAACCAATTTAATCTGCATTTCTTTAAGCTCAGATTCGTTATAAGAATCAATTAATAACTTTAAATTTTTTGATTTGTTATGAATTCTACCGTAATAAATAATGTAATTATTAAAACCTAAGCTTGGCATTGTTTTATTTGATTCTCCTATTATTTCGTTAAAATCAAATGCGTTATATATTGTTGAAATATTATTTAAATTAAACATCTGTTTAAACTTTTCTGTTCCTTTTTTTGAAACGCAAATCATTCTTTCATTTTTATATAAAAATCTATTTAACCATTTATATTTATTGAAAGCCAAAGATTCCTCATATGAATGAATAACATAAATAACGGGATCTTTATATAAAAATTTAGTAATTATAAACTCACGGTAGGCTTGATTTCTAGGCCTATTATCAATTATAAAATCAAACTTCATTTTATTTAAATAAAGTTTTAATTTATATAATCTATACATTCTACTTACTGCAGAATTTTTTTCATTCTTATAAATCCCTAAATCAAAAACTTCTCCCTCATATTCATAAGCTATTCCAGATTTAACCGTTACGATAAAAACATCAAATCCTAAATTTTTAAAAATTTTCGATTGTATGGCTGAAGCACGTTCCGCGCCACCATGTTCGAGGGAAGTACATACAATACAAATTTTCCTTTTCATGAAATGGTTAATTATTGCTAATCATTAAAATGTAAATCATAATCAACTGTATCTCGTACAATTCTTTTTCGTTCTTTAAAATATTCACTAAATATACTACGAGTAGAATCAACTTCATCAGCATTAACATCAACCAAATCTGCAATGGAGTGAAATAAATCGTCAATCATATATTTTGAATTCAATCTTGAAAAAACCTCTTTACTCGTTTTATATTTTTCAGAACGCCATAAAACCATGGGGATTTCATAAAGGTTTTTGGTTAAATTTTCATCTCTAAAATGCCCTGAAAACTCACTATTTTCATAAACTTCTTCTCCATGATCTGAAAAATATAAAACAAAGCTTTTTACATTACGTTTTCTAGTGGTTTCAATTACTTCATTTATAATAAAATCGGTATATCTTACCGCATTATCATAAGCATTTATTTCATCGTAAACGACCTGCTTTTTGAATTTAGTTTTTGGAATTTCATTATTGAAAACATTAAAGCTCTCAGGATATCGGTATTTATAATTAAAATGAGTACCCAAAGTATGTAAAAAAATCACCTTTCTATTCCCTTCTTCTAATAAAACATCTTTCATTTTATCTACTAATGCTGCATCAAGAAGTGTTTTTTCATTAGTATGTTTTATATTAAAAAAATAAGATTTATCCGCACCAAGCCCAATTTTGGTAACATGAGAATCATTAACTCCAATGGGTTTCTGATTTGAAATCCAATAGGTTTTAAATTTCGCTTGATTTAATAATTGTATAATGGAACCCTCAAATTTAGCTTGTGCATTTTCATAATTACCTAATGTGAATGCTTTAGTTAAACTTGCAATAGTGTATGTGTCGGGACTAATAACATTATTATAAACTAAAAGCTCATCATTAATAC
>NZ_JBATHX010000490.1:0-25661 GCF_049667265.1 Algibacter sp.
ATGCTAATGTAGTATATATTGAAGCTCAGAATTTGTCTAGTTTAACCTGCATTCAAGTCGATGATGAAAATGCCTCTTATTTAGGCAGCTGGAATGTTGATTCAGCTATTGCGTTTAGTGAAGATTGCGGAGATATTTGGACGGTTTACACATCTGACACTAATTTAGATGCTGCTTTGTCTAGTTATGGTAGTGCAATAGATACTAGTGGAGATGGTGAAATCACTCTGAATGAGGCTGCTGCTTATACGGGTGCTTTAGATTTAAGTAACCAAGGCATTATTAATATAGCAGGTTTACAGGCTTTCACAAGTGTTACAGAAATTAATCTTTCAGGAAATAATATCACAGATTTAAGCGCTTTGTTTGGTAGCAATACGGTTGTTTTAACAAATAAAAGTGCGCAATTTAAAAAGGTGGCTAACTCTAGCTTTTCCATGCTATCGGTTTTGGATGTGAGTAATAATAGTCTTGAAAATTTAGATCTTAGTGAATTAACAACCTTGGTAGAGTTAAATTGTTCAGATAATTTATTAAATAATCTTAACGTTAAGAATGGGAGTAATGCTAATCTTACGATTTTTGATGCATCAAATAATACCTCATTAAATTGTATTCAAGTGGACAATGCTACCGATGCTAGTTCTAGTTTTGGTTCCTATAGCGCATGGATCAAAGACGCATTAACTACATATTCTGAGGACTGTGCTTCAAATAGTACGTTAAGTGCGGATTATAAAGACTTGATACCTTCGTTTTCTTTATATCCAAACCCTGTTAAAAATGTTATTAATTTAAAAACTAATAATATTATAAATAAAGTTGAAATTTATAATATTTTGGGACAAACAATGGGAGTATTTAAAAAGGAATCGTTAACAATTAATCAAATTGATGTGTCTTCTTATCCAAGAGGATTCTACATTTTGAATATTGAAATTAAAGGAACGCTAAAATCGTTGAAATTTTTAAAAGAATAATTAATTTTTTCTGATAAAAATGCACAGAAAAGGGTATTACTGTGAATGTTTTTTTGAAGTAATTGTGATTTTCTTTTAATTTTTTTTTAGTGAGAACATAACAATCCATTAGGTGTCTATTTAAAATTTAGGCACCTTTACTATTTGCTTAAATCAATAAACCGTTCCAAGGCCATGCCTCTGGAGCCTTTTATTAAAAACGTTGTGTTTTCTATTTGGGAGATATCAAATTCGTCTTTAAAATCTTCAAATGTTTTATATTGAATTGATTTTTCTGCGGTTATTTTTGTTTGATAAAAATTTTCACCAATCAAGATTACATCATCGATATCAAGAGATAAAGCCAAATTGGCTATGTTTTGATGTTCAGTTTCAGCCTCATCGCCAAGTTCAAACATATCTCCTAGAATTGCCATTTTTGGACCTTTTTGTTTTTCGAAATTTAATAATGCTGCCTGCATGCTTGTTGGGTTAGCATTGTAGGCATCTAAAATAATTTTATTGGAATTCTTTTCTATAATTTGAGAACGATTATTTGATGGTATATAATTTTCAATACCATTTTTTATATCTAAATCATTAACCTTAAAATAATTACCCATAGTTATTGCTGCAGCAATATTATTATAATTATAATCGCCAATAAGTTGGCTTTGGATATCTATATTGTTATAAAGACATTTTACAAAAGGTTGGGCTTCCGTAAAAGTTAATAAAACATCAACATGGCCTGCTTTATTTCCAAAAGTAAAAATATTCGCGTTTTTAGTTTTTTCAACTTGAATAGGATCATTAGTATTAATAAAAATGTGTTTATTTTTAGAAATTAAATAATCATACATTTCGCTTTTGCCTTTTATAACTCCTTTGACACTACCAAAACCTTCTAAGTGAGCTTTGCCGAAGTTTGTAATATAACCGTAGTCTGGCTGTGCTATATGGCATAATAATTCAATTTCTTTTTGATGATTAGCGCCCATTTCAACAATACCAATTTCTGTAACAGTTGTCATTGATAACAAAGTTAGTGGTACACCTATGTGGTTATTTAAATTGCCAACGGTTGCTGTTGTTTTGTATTTTTTTGATAGTACAGCGTTAATTAGCTCTTTAGTAGTTGTTTTACCATTACTGCCAGTAAGTGCTATAATAGGGATGTTTAAGTATGTTCTATGGTAAGTTGATAATTTTTGAAGTGTATTTAATACATTATTAACAAGGAGTGTTTTGTTTGATGTGTTGAATTTTTCTTCATCAACTATAGCGAATTTTGCGCCACTTTCAAGGGCTTTTTCAGCATAACTGTTGCCATTAAAATTATCGCCTTTTAAGGCAAAAAACATATCACCTAATTTAATTTTTCTTGTGTCCGTGCAAACTGAATTGCATTCTAAAAATAAGGTATGTAAATCTGCTATTTTCAAAAACATGTTATTTGTGATTCTAAAATAAATGTAAATAAAAAAGTCCTAACAAATGCTAGGACCTTTTTATTATTTTGCAAAACTAAAATTTAGTTTTTCTTTTTCTGTTTCCCTTTACTTTTAGATCCAACGCGGGACATTGCGCATCTAAAGCCAATGTAGTCTGTTGCCATATCTTGAGGGAAGTAACGTCTTTGAGCAGGGTCTAACCAATACTCTCTGTCTTTCCATGAGCCACCTTTATAAACTCTTACCTCATCGTTAATTAAAGATGTTCTGTTGTTAGATTTGTCATATTGTTTTACAATATTCCCTAATGAATCCCTAGTAATACTTGGTTTAGGAGAATTGTACATTTTGCTAGTGTTTGATTTTCCACCTTCACTTTCATCATCCCCAAAATTTTCATAATTACGAGATGAACGTCTGTCACCATCTCTAAAGTTTCTTGCGTCACTTTTATCAAAATTGGTTCTTTGGAAAGTTTCATTATCATCAACAGCAACTTGAAGTATTTCACCAGGTAAATTTCTGGCAATTACTTTACCGTTAGATAAAGTGTCAAAAACAATATTATCAGAAGTAACAACTTTTACAGTACCATCTTCGTTTAATGCATTTTTAGTATAAACATTACCACGATAGTAGTTAAAATCGTTAAATTCATCATCAACAATAGGTCTGTAAACATCGGCAACCCATTCTGCAACGTTACCAGCCATATCATATAAACCAAAATCATTAGGGTCATAAGATTTAACTTCGTTAGTGATATCAGCACCATCATCAGACCAACCTGCAATGCCACCATAATCACCTTTACCTTGCTTAAAGTTAGCCATTTGGTCACCACGTATTTTACGCTTACCAGAACGTGTGTATTGCCCGTCCCATGGGTATTTTTTACGACCACGATATAAATTATAACTTCTTATTTCGCTTAAACCTAAAGCAGCATATTCCCACTCTGTTTCGGTTGGTAGTCTGTATTTTGGCGAAATAATACCTGTTTCACGCGTGGCGTAAATACCAGTTTCATTGCCATCTGCATCAGTTCGTACACTTCGTTTTTTTCGTCCATCACCATTGATAATTTCTTCATTACCACCATAAGTTAATGTTGGAGCATTTATATAAGTATCTGTACTAAATGTTTGTTCTGAATCTACATCTGTAATTTTGGCACCACGCTTAATGTAACCAGCTTTTTCTAAGTTGTATTCATTTACACGGTCTGAACGCCAGTTAGAAAATTCAACAGCTTGAATCCAGCTTACACCAACAACAGGATATTCTCCATAACCTGGGTGACGTAAATAATTATCAGTCATAACTTCGTTAAAACCTAAACGGTTTCTCCATACTAATGTATCTGGTAAAGCACCTTGATAAATAGCTCTAAAGTTTTCATCAGATGGCGGATAAACACGTTTAATCCAATCTAAGTACTCCATATACATGGCGTTAGTAACTTCAGTTTCATCCATATAGAATGACTGAACATGCTGTTGATTTGGAGTGTTATTCCAATCATGCATAACATCATCTTGAACACGACCTTTAGTAAAGGTTCCACCTTCTACAAAAACCAATCCAGGAGAAGTTTCTTGTTCTTTGAAATCTGTATTGTACTGGAAACCACCATCTCTGTCGTTAATGTTCCATCCAGTAGCTCTGGAGCTATTTTTTGAACTCGAAGATTTTTTACAACTAGTTGAAGTCACTACTAGTGCTATAACTAATAAAACCTTGAATGCTACTATTTTTTTCATATCCATACTTTTAAGTAAGCTAATAATAATTTTGGTGCTGCAATATAAGAATTAAACCTAATAACGCAAGCTGTTTTATGCATTTTAACCAAAAAATAGTGTATTTCGTCTTGTTTTTGTGCATTACAACGATGTTTTTGACGCTTTAAACTAAACTTTTGTGTTGTATTAACGCATGATTTACTAATTTATTATTGTATTTTTGAATCAGTTTTTAAAATTGTTGTTTTTTTAATAATAACAATCAATTAACTACGTTATTTTACCAATGAAGAAGAAAATTTTATTTTTACTGTTGATGATTTCAACAAGTGCGTTTACGCAACAAAAACAATATAATATTGTTTGGGGTGATTCTCAAAAGCTCTCCGGAGATAGTTTTTCAATTGAAGTACCCACATTTAATAAAGAGCTTTTTAATTACGATTTGGATAAAGGACTCCAATTAAATGATCAATGGGAATCTAAAATTAGCGTTAATGAATCTTCTGCAACACTGTCTAATGTTGTATACAAATCAATTTCTAAGGCAGAATTAAAAGATTTAGATGTTAATACTATTCCGAAAGAATTAAATTTTAGTTTAAAAAATTCAACTTCCAGAAATAAAAAATATGTTACGTTTCAAATAACTCCTATTATTAGGGACGAAAATGGCAGCTTTAAAAAAATCACTTCATTTAATTTAAATTATAAAAACGGTTTGAATGTAAATAGAACTGGAGTTTTTGCTAAAAATAATAGTTCAAAAATCATTTCTAATTCAGTTCTTAATTCTGGAGAATGGTTTAGGTTTTACATCGATACAACGGGTGTTTTTAAATTAACAAAAAGTTTTTTACAAGGTTTAGGCGTTAATGTTAATAGTGTTGACCCAAGAACTATAAAGTTGTATGGTCATGGAGGTAGTATGATACCGTATTCCAATGCCATTGCTTATCCTTATGATGTTCCAGAAAATGCCATAAAATTTACTGGAGAGGCAGATGGTGTTTTTGATGATAGTGATTACATCTTATTTTATGGTCAAGGTCCAAAAGGTTATAACGAAGAAAGCAGAACACATATAAATTGTTACACAGATAAAACATATTATTATATTAATGTGAGTTCCGGAAACGGAAAACGCATCCAGCCTTTAAATCAGCCTACAGGAACTATAGATATGATTGTGGATACCTATGATAATTATCAATATTATGAGAAAGACTCTTATAATCTTGTATCGTTAGGAAGGCGCTGGTTTGGTGATAAGTTTGACGTAGATAATACAAGAGATTATGATTTTGATTTTAAAGACCTAGTAACTTCAGAACCAATAAAGCTATCGGTTTTAATTGCAACAGCCTCTAGTAGTAATAGTCAAATGAATGTAAGTGTTAATGGGGCAGATGTTACAAATATGAGTGTTTCTGGGGTTTCATCTCCAAATTTAGCAAATGGTGCTTCATATTTAGGAAATTTAAATGTGAATTCATCAACTGTGAAGGTAAAACTAGACTTTAATAATTTAGGGAATCCTAGTGTTATTGGATATCTGGATTTTATAGCTGTAGAAGGAAAATGTAGTTTGAAATTTAATGGGAATCAATTTCTATTCAAAAATAATGCTGTTACCTCAGCATCAGGAATTGCACAATATAACCTGAGCAATGCAACAAATCTTGATGAGATTTGGGAAATATCAGATCTTTATAATGTTACTGCCTATGAAAATTCGGATAAAAATGCTACAGTAAGTTTTACATCTTTATTAGGTGTTCAAAAATCTTTTGTAGCATTTTCTTCTTCAGATTATTTTTCACCTAAAATAGATTCAAACAAATCGATTAATAATCAAAATATTAAAGGAACCATTTTTCAAAATAACGTGGGCGTTTTTCAAGATATCGATTATATTATCATAGCACCAAATAATATGGTAAACCAGGCTGAAAGGTTAGCTCAAATTAATAGAAATCAATATAGTTTAAATGTAAAGGTTTTAGGGTTAGATGAGATATATAATGAGTTTAGCTCTGGAAACCAGGATATTGGAGCCATTAGAAACATGGTTAAATATGTTTATGATAATGCAAGTACACCAGAAAACAGAATAAAATATTTATGTTTATTTGGCGACGGTTCCTATGATTATAAGGATAGAATTTCTAACAATACCAATATAGTGCCTTCTTGGTATTCTTATAATAGTTTTAGTTTGGCAACCTCATTTATTTCTGATGATTTTTATGGGATGATGGATGATAATGAGGGCACCATGGTTTCCAATGATAAGCTAGATATTGCCGTAGGTAGAATTTTGGCAGATACGCCGCAACAAGCAACCGAATTGGTTGATAAAATTGAATCCTATTATATTAAAGAGGCTTTTGGTAGTTGGCGAAACAATATTGTGGTAGTCTCGGATGATAATGACAGTAAGCTTTTAGGAGAATTACAATCAACCACAAATGATATTGGTGATTTAATCACGCAAGAAAAACCGTTTCTTAATGTTGTAAAAATTCATACTGATGCATTTCAGCAGGAATCATCTGCAGGAGGAGATAGATATCCTAAGGTTACTAATGCCATAGTTAGTGCCATGGATAATGGTGCCTTAGTGGTTAATTATTTTGGTCATGGCGGAGAGGATGGATTGGCTGAAGAAAGAATTTTATTAAAAACGGATATTGAAGAACTTAGAAATTTTTGTAAACTAAATTGTTTTGTTACTGTAACCTGCGAGTTTACAAGGTTTGATAATCCATTAAGGCAAACTGCAGGTGAATTTAGCTTTTGGAATAAGGACGCAGGAGCCATTGGTTTAATTACAACCACAAGACAGGTTTTTGTTAATTTTGGAATTACTTTTAATGAAGAATTAGGGCAATATTTGTTTTCATATAATGATGATGACACTTATGGTGATAACGAATACCCAACCATGGCAGAAGCTTTAAGGTTAGCAAAAAATGATCCGTTAATTTCTGGAAACAGTCAAAAAAGTTTGGTGTTTTTTATTGGCGATCCAGCAATGAAGTTAGCTTTTCCAAAACCAAGTGTAAGACTTACAAAAATAAATGACAATCCCATTGAAACTGCAACCGATACCCTTAAAGCATTAAGTTATGTGAAATTGTCAGGAGAAGTTACTGATGAGGCTGGAAATCTTTTAAGTAATTATAATGGCACGTTATCAACTACCATTTATGATAAAGTTATAAATAGGCAAACCCTTGCCAATGATGGAATAAGAGATGGAAGTGGCGTAATAATAATGGATTTCGCTACACTTGGAGAAATTATATTTAGAGGCCAAGCATCAGTTAAAGACGGACAATTTGAATTTGATTTTGTGGTGCCAAAAGATATAGGAATTCCTGTAGGTTTTGGTAAAGTGAGTTTTTATTCAAAAAATGACACCTCAACAGAAGACCAAGCAGGAGCAAACCTAAATGAAGTAAGAATTGGGGGTTTAAATGAAGACGCGCCAGAAGATAATATAGGGCCAGTAATTACCTTATATATGAATGACGAAAACTTTGTTACTGGTGGAATTACCAATGAATCGCCAACATTATTAGTTAAACTAGAAGATGCTAATGGTATTAATACCGCTAGTGGAATTGGTCATGATATTGTTGGTATTTTAGACGGCGATGAAACAAACCCGGTAATTTTAAATGATTATTATCAAACAGAAGTTGATGATTATACCAAAGGAACCGTAAGTTTCCCGTTTAGAGATTTAGAGCCTGGATTGCACACATTAACGGTGAAAGCTTGGGATGTTTATAATAATTCATCCATATCTGAAATACAATTTATAGTTTTTGATGAAGACCAAAGTTTAGTAATTAATAACGTGCTTAATTATCCAAATCCCTTTGTAAATTATACAGAATTTTGGTTTAATCACAATAGTTCGGAACCTTTAGACGTTTCAATACAAATATTTACAGTTTCTGGTAAGTTAGTTAGAACTCTAAATGGACAAACCACAGGTGGAATTAAAGCAGCAAGTTCATTATCTAGAAATATGATTTGGGATGGAAGGGATGATTTTGGAGATAAAATTGGGAAAGGCGTGTATATTTATAAACTAAAAGTACATTCTAGTGTGTTGAATAAAACCGTCCAAAAAATTGAGAAACTTGTTATACTGTAATAAAAATTTATATTTGTTAAATAAAATGGAATTCATGAAAAATCAGTTATTAATATTAATAGTATTCACTTTTATTTTTAAAATGGAAGCGCAAACAACTACCGTAGTACCTCTCGATAATTCAAGAGTTATTACAACAGGGCTGCCATTTGTTTTAATTGCCCCAGATGCACGAGCAGCATCACTAGGAGATATGGGTGTGGCAACATCAGTTGATGCTTTTTCGCAACAATGGAACCCATCAAAATATGCGTTTTCTGAAACTAAATCAGGTGTTGGTGTAAGTTACACGCCATACCTAAGTAAATTGGTAAATGATATATTTTTAGGAAACGTAACTTACTTTAATAGAATAGATGATAAGGGCGCTTTTTCGGCAAGTTTAAAATACTTTTCTTTAGGTGATATAGAGTTTGTGAATGATGAATTTTCAGAAGCTTTAGTACAACGACCAAATGAGTTTGCAATTGATGCAAGTTATGCTTTACGTTTATCAGATCAATTTGCAATGTCGGTTGGTATGAAATTTCTAGTTTCAGATTTAAGACTTGATGATGGAAGTGGGAATACAGATGGAGCAAGCACCTTTGGTGTTGATATTGCTGGGTATTACCAAAGTGAAGAGCAAGCTTATTCAGATTATAATGGGAGATGGAGAGCAGGTTTCGCTATTCAAAATATTGGACCAACATTTAAATATACTGAAGATGGTTCAGAGAATTTTCAACCTACAAATTTACGTCTAGGAACAGGTTTTGATTTTATATTTGATGATTATAATAAAATAGCCGTTACTGCAGAGGTTACAAAACTTTTAGTACCAACTCCGCCAGCATTAGGAACAGAATATGTTTTTGATGATAATAATAACAACGGTGTTTATGATTCTGGTGATAATTTAATTAGTGAGAATGAAGTAATAATTGGAGGCCAGTCGCAAGATGTTAGCTTTTTGTCTGGAATGTTTCAATCTTTTGGTGATGCCCCAGACGGATTTAGCGAAGAGTTAAAAGAGTTTACATGGTCATTAGGTGCTGAATATTTATATCAAGACTCCTTTGCCTTTAGACTTGGGTATTTTAATGAAAGCGAAGAAAAAGGTGCTAGAAAATTTTTAGCATTAGGTGCTGGTTTTAAGGCAAATGTTGTTAATATAGATTTGTCTTATTTGTTTTCAGCATCAAAAATTCAGAGTCCATTAGAAAATACCCTACGATTCTCTTTAACCTTTAACTTTGGAGCCGGAGAATATATGGAATATTAGAAATTTTTAAATTAAATGATATTAAACTATTGCTATTTAGCAATAGTTTTTTTGTTTATGATTGTTTTTTAAATTTATTGAATACATTTGATTATGAAGGAAATAAAAATAGAATCTACTTTGTATGTTTTTGAAAATTTAGGAGAACTTCCTAATGACGTTTTCAAACTTATGGAAAAAGCTGTTGCGGCAAGAAAAAAAGCTTATGCACCATATTCAAATTTTAATGTAGGAGCAGCTATTCTATTGGATAATGGCGAGGTAGTTTTAGGAAGTAACCAAGAAAACGCTTCATATCCATCTGGGTTATGTGCAGAACGTACAGCTATTTATTATGCCGGATCTCAGTTCCCGAATGCAAAAATTGTTCGTATGGCTATAACTGCAGGTTCAAAAAACAATAAAACGTCAAAACCAATTCCACCATGTGGAGCATGCAGACAAGCCATCGCCGAGTACGAGATAAAACAGCACACACCTATAGAAATATATTTTATGGGCGAAACTGGTGCCATTGCCAAATCAAATTCACTCGCAAATTTGTTGCCTTTAGGGTTTGATAAGAATGTGCTTTAAATGTTTTTTATTCAAGATATATAAGTATTTACTAAAAAATAATAGTAAATAATTAAATAAATACGTTTCCAGTTCTATTTTTAAATTTTTTTATACTTTAGTCAAGTAGTGTTTTTGCAATACAATACAATGTGTTACTTTTGTATTCCGCTTATTAATTAATAATATTACTCAAATAATATTCAATGAAAAAAATCACAAAAGAGGTTTACCTTAATTGGTATGAAGAGATGTTATTCTGGAGAAAGTTTGAAGATAAACTTGCTGCAGTATATATTCAACAAAAAGTTAGAGGATTTCTTCATTTATACAATGGTCAAGAAGCCGTATTAGCGGGTGCTTTACATGCAATGGATTTGACTAAGGATAAAATGATTACTGCGTATCGTAACCACGTACAGCCAATAGGCATGGGAGTTGATCCTAAACGTGTTATGGCAGAATTATTTGGTAAAGTAACAGGAACATCTCAGGGAATGGGTGGTTCTATGCATATTTTTTCAAAAGAATTTAGATTTTACGGAGGTCATGGTATTGTTGGAGGTCAAATACCTCTAGGTGCTGGTATTGCTTTTGGTGATAAATATCATGGTGTTGATGGTGTAACCTTGTGTTGTTTTGGTGATGGAGCTGCACGTCAGGGATCATTGCACGAAACATTTAACCTAGCGATGCTTTGGAATTTACCAGTTGTCTTCGTTTGTGAAAATAATGGATATGCTATGGGAACTTCGGTTTCAAGAACAGCGAATCATACAGAAATCTGGAAATTAGGTTTAGGTTATGATATGCCTTGTGGTCCTGTTGATGGGATGAATCCTATTAAAGTTGCTGAAGCTTTTGATGAAGCTATTTCTAGAGCTCGTAAAGGTGGCGGACCAACATTTTTAGAATTAAAAACATACCGTTATAGAGGACACTCTATGTCCGATGCACAGCATTACAGAACGAAAGATGAAGTAAATGAATACAAGAAAATAGATCCTATTACCCAGGTAATGGAGGTTATTCTTGAAAAGAAATATGCTACAGAAGACGATATTAAAGTTATTGATAAACGTGTGAAAGCACGTGTTGCTGAATGTGAGAAATTTGCAGAAGAATCTCCATTCCCCGACAAGCAACAATTATACGATATGGTATACGAACAAGAAGATTATCCATTCATTCAACACAAAATATAAGTTATGGCAATAGTTGTAAATATGCCACGTTTAAGCGATACCATGGAAGAAGGTACCGTTGCTGCTTGGTTAAAAAAAGTAGGAGATAAGATAGAAGAAGGAGATATTTTAGCTGAAATCGAAACAGATAAAGCTACTATGGAATTTGAATCCTTCAATGAAGGTACCTTGCTTTATATTGGTGTTCAAGTAGGTGAAACTACTAAAGTAGATGAGCTTTTGGCTATAATTGGTGATGAAGGTGAGGATATTTCAGATATTATAAGTGGAGGCGGTAACGCTTCCGCGGAAGCGAAAACAGAAACAGTTGAAGCTGAACCAAGTTCAGAAGCTCCTGCCGAAACTAAGGCGGCTCCTGCTGCAAGTGCAGCATTACCTAAAGGTGTTATTGTTGTTACTATGCCACGTTTAAGTGATACTATGGAAGAAGGAACGGTGGCAACTTGGTTAAAGAAAGTTGGCGATAATGTTGATGAAGGCGATATTTTAGCCGAAATTGAAACAGATAAAGCAACCATGGAATTTGAATCATTCCAATCAGGTACTTTATTAGAAATAGGTTTAAAGGAAGGCGAATCTGCAAAAGTGGATGCATTATTAGCAATAATTGGTCCCACAGGAACAGATGTTTCAGGCGTGGCCGCTAATTTTTCAAAATCTTCTGCTCCTGCTAAAGCTGAAGCACCAAAGGCTGAAGTTAGTAAAGAAGCACCAAAAGCAGCTCCAGCAGCAGCATCGGCTCCTAAAAAAGCGAGTGCACCGGCACCAACGCCTGTTACTGCAAACGGACGTGTTTATGTGTCACCTTTAGCTAAAAAATTAGCAGAAGAAAAAGGAATAAACTTAACTAAAATTCAAGGTTCTGGGGAAAATGGTCGTATCGTTAAACGCGATATTGAAAATTACGAACCTGCAGCTTCGGCAGCATCAGCTGGTAAATTTGTACCTTCAGGTCAAGAAGATTTTGATGATATTGATAATTCCCAAATGCGTAAAGCAATTGCGAAAGCTTTAACAAACTCTAAATTTTCTGCACCGCACTATTACTTAAGTGTGGAGTTCGATATGGAAAATGCTATTGCTTTCCGTACACAATTTAACTCTATTCCAGATACTAAAATTTCTTATAACGATATTGTTGTTAAAGCGTGTGCTTTAGCATTAAAGCAACATCCACAAGTAAACTCACAATGGTTTGCAGATAAAATGCGTTTAAATAACCATGTTCATATCGGGGTTGCTGTTGCAGTTCCTGACGGATTGGTTGTTCCTGTAGTACGATTTGCAAACGAGCAAACCTTACCACAAATTGGATCAGCGGTTAGAGACTTAGCTGGTAAAGCTAAAAACAAAAAACTGACTCCAGACGAAATGCAAGGAAGCACATTTACGGTGTCTAATTTAGGAATGTTCGGTATCGATACATTTACATCTATTATTAACCAACCTAATTCAGCAATTCTATCCGTAGGAAATATTGTTGAAAAACCGGTGGTTAAAAATGGTCAGATTGTAGTTGGGAATACCATGAAACTATCTTTAGCATGCGACCACAGAACGGTTGATGGTGCTACAGGAGCTTTATTCCTTCAAACATTAAAGGGATTTATTGAGAATCCTGTGACTATGTTGGTGTAAAGTTGATTGTCATTCTGAACTTCATTTAGAATCTATAATATTAAAAACCTGTTTCATAATAATTGAAACAGGTTTTTTTTATCTTTAAACCTTAATAAAATATAATATGAAAAAGCTATTAATAGTGGGATGCTTTATAGCATTTTTAATTGGTTGTAAATCATCAACAGTAGTTATAAATAATGATAATCCAAGCGAGAATTTAATCCCAAAACCTACTAAAAGTGATGTGATTCTTCCATCCCCAAAAACAACAGATAAAAGCAATTATGCCATTTTAAAAAACATTGAATTTTCACTTCAATATTTAGCTTCAGACGAACTAGAAGGAAGAAATACTGGAAGCGAAGGCATTGAAAAAGCTGCGGTATTTATAGAAAATCAATTCAATCAAAACAATATTAAACCATATTTTGAAACTTACAGGGATAGCTTTAATATTGAAAAAATTATTGGCTACAATATCGTTGGTTTTATAGAAGGAAACGATCCCGAATTAAAAAACGAGATAGTAATTCTTGGTGCCCATTACGATCATATCGGTACAGCAGAGGAGATTGAAGGCGACGTTGTTGCAAACGGAGCTAATGATGATGCTTCTGGAACTGTGGCTGTTATGGAGTGGGCAAAATATTTCGCTAAAACAAAAAGTAATAAACGAACTGTATTATTTACGCTCTACGCTGCCGAGGAAATGGGCTTGAAAGGTTCTGGTCATTTGGCAGAGCTTCTAAAAGCAAAGAACATGGATTTATATACCATGATAAATTTTGAAATGATTGGTGTGCCTAGGGCAGATAGTGAATTGATGGCTTATATTACTGGCTTTGATTTATCGAATATGCCAGCAAAGCTAAATGCATATGCAAACGAAGAAATAGTTGGTTTTTTACCACAAGCAAAGGCTTATAATTTATTTCAGCGCTCAGATAATTTTCCGTTTTATAACGCGTTTAAAATTCCAGCACATGCCATTTCAACTTTCGATTTCACAAATTTTGATTACTACCATCATGTTGATGATGAAGCCGATAAAATGGATTTTAATCACATGACGAGTTTTATTAATAAAATGATTCCTGCTCTTGAAGGCATGATAAATGCGCCAACTAAAGAAATAAAAATGAACAATGAGTAAAAATATTATTATTACAGGTACTAGCAGAGGAATTGGGTTTCAATTAGTTAAATTATTAGCCAAAGCAGGACATAACGTTTTGGCGCTTTCGCGGAATGAAAAGCCAATGGAAACCTTGGGTTATGATAATATAACATCGTTTTCTTTCGATTTGAACGATCCGAAAGCCTACAAAGAAGTTGAAGGTTTTATTAGTGAAAACTGGAATCAAGTGGATGTGTTGATTAATAATGCAGGTTTGTTACTTAATAAATCATTTTCTAAAACGAGTATTCAAGATTTTGAAGCCGTATATAAAACTAATGTTTTCGGTGTGGCTGAATTAACAAGGGTTACGCTGCCATTTATGAAAAAAGGCGGACATGTAGTTACAATTAGCTCCATGGGAGGTGTACAAGGTAGTATGAAGTTTCCTGGTTTAGCGGCCTATAGTTCAAGTAAAGCTGCAGTAATTACTTTAACAGAATTGCTTGCTGAAGAGTATAAAGATTCAGGCATTGCTTTTAATGTTTTAGCCCTTGGGGCAGTTCAAACAGAAATGTTAGAAGAGGCTTTTCCTGGATATCAAGCGCCAACTTCGGCTAAAGAAATGGCTGAATATATCAAAGACTTCTCCCTCACAGGGAATAAGTATTATAATGGGAAACTTTTGCAAGTCTCTAGTTCTACACCCTAATTTATGAGTAAATATAAATGCATAATTTTTGATTGCGATGGCGTTCTTGTAGATAGCGAAACTATTGGAGGAGGTGTTTTGGTTGATATGGCAAATAGTTTAGGGGCAAATCTTAAATTTGAAAATACAAACAAATTATTCAAAGGCAAATCTCTTGAAGATTGTATGGGAATTATTTCAAAAGAAGTTTCAAAACCGTTGCCAAGTTCGTTTGAATTGGAATATAGAGAAAAAAGCTTTAAGGCTTTTAAAGAGGGAATCCAACCCATTAATGGAATTGCAGAGGTCTTGAAAAAATTAAAAGTACCTTTTTGTGTAGCTTCTAGCGGACCAGAAAGCAAAATTCGCTTGAATCTAGAATTAACAGGTTTATTGCCCTTTTTTGATAGCAATATTTTTAGTTGCTATACCATTCAAAAATGGAAACCAGAACCCGATGTTTTTCTTTGGGCATCAGAAACAATGGGTTTCAAACCTAATGAGTGTTTAGTAATTGAAGATAGCATTTCTGGTGTAAGAGCTGCCAATGCAGGAGGATTTGATGTTTTCGGATATGCAGAACATGATTATAATAATGAATTACGTTTTGAGGCTACCAAAACTTTTAACCATATGGAAGAGCTTCTGGGATTTCTGTAATCCATAAAATATTGGTTAATATGTATGATTTGTTGGATAAATAATCTATATTTTTGGCAATATATCGACTGTTTTCTGATAAATTATAATTAAACCATTAAAGGAATCTACTATTTAATCACTAATGCATAACCAATTACAAGAATATATTCCTGCGAATGCCACGCCTTTAGTTTTAAAGCTTTTAGAACATGATAATTTGTCGATTAAAGTAAAGACCGAACGAAAAACACGCCATGGTGATTATAGAAGTTTACCTAATGGTAAACATCAAATAACCATAAATTCAAACCTAAATACGTATCGTTTTTTAATTACATTAATACATGAAATTGCGCATTTTGAAGCTTATAATGCTTATAGTAAACTAATAAAACCTCATGGAAAGGAATGGAAACGTACGTTTCAACATTTAATGTTGCCATTTTTAAATCCTGAAATTTTTCCTAATGATTTACTGCCATTATTAGCTAAACATTTTAAAAATCCAAAAGCATCTAGCGATACAGATGCGCCATTAGCCTTAGCCTTAAAGCAATTTGACGAACCTAATAATAAAACTTTTATTTTTGAAGTACCTTTGGGTGAACGTTTTAAATTGTATAACGGAAAAGTATTCCAAATGGGAGAAAAACGTGTAAAACGTTACGTTTGCCAAGAAGTTAAAACAGGGCGAATTTATCTTTTTAACCCGAATGCAGAAGTAGAATTAATGAACCAAATAACCCAAATAAAATGAATAAAAATTATTATGCCATATTAATGGCCGGAGGAGTAGGATCTAGATTTTGGCCAGTAAGTACTAAAGATTTTCCGAAACAGTTTCACGATATGCTTGGAACAGGTGATACTTTAATTCAAAAAACATTTCACCGTTTGGCAGATTTAATACCTAAAGAAAATATTTTCATTTTAACTAACGAGCGCTATAATAATTTGGTTTTAGAACAACTGCCAGATGTTAAACAACGTCAAGTAGTTTTAGAACCTGCCATGCGAAATACAGCACCTTGTATTTTATATGCATCTTTAAAAATTCAGAAGGAAAACCCAGATGCCGTTATGATTGTTGCGCCCAGTGATCATTGGATTGAGGACGAAAAAACGTTTTCAAAAAATGTTCAGCAGGCTTTCGATTTTTGTACTGAAAATGATGCATTAATGACTCTTGGTATTCAGCCAACATTTCCAAATACCGGTTATGGTTATATCGAATTTGATGAATCAAATTCTTCAAGCATTAAGACTGTAAATCAATTCCGCGAAAAACCAAACTATGAAACAGCTAAAGGGTTTATAGCACAAGGAAATTTTTTATGGAATGCTGGTATTTTTATGTGGCGTGCGAAAAGTGTGGTTGAAGCTTTTAAAAATAATCAACCTGGATTGTTTGATTTATTTGAAAAAGGAATAGCATTATATAATACTGACGCTGAAGAAGATTTCATAAAAGAGAATTACCCAAAAGCAGAAAATATTTCTGTTGATTATGCTATCATGGAAAAATCAACCAATGTAAAGGTCATTGTTGCAGAGTTTGATTGGAACGACCTTGGAACTTGGGGAAGCCTTTATGATAAATTAGATAAAGATGAATCTAATAATGCCGTAGTTAATGCAAGAACTTTGGTTGAGGATGCTTCAGGAAATATGATCAGAACTAAAAACCACAAAATTGTAGTTATTGATGGCATCAAAGATTATATTATTGTGGATAAGGATGAAGTTTTGCTTATCTTTCCTAGGTCGAAAGAACAAGATATAAAGAAAACACTTCAACAAGTTAAAGACAAATTTGGAGAACAATATGGATAGGATTTAATTTGTTTTTTAAGTTTTTGTTCTTGGATTTTTGAATTTAATATTTGTAATTTTTTAAGTTATGAGTGAAGAGAGTAAAGTTAATTTATCAGAAGAGGAGGCTAATGCTGAAGCTTTAAAAAACGAACAAAATGTTGAGCAATCTAAAGAGGAAATTAAAAAGGATGCTCAAGGACTCTTACATAGTTCAAAAAAGTTTTTAAGAGAGCTTTTAGACTTTAGACATGATACTGATAGAGATGTAACTATTCAAGCAATAAAAAGTGATATTCCGTTTAAGGGAGCCACAGCATGGATTTTAGTTTGTTCGATATTCGTTGCGTCAGTTGGTTTAAATGCTAACTCTACTGCTGTTGTAATTGGAGCCATGTTAATTTCTCCATTAATGGGACCCATTTTAGGCATTGGATTATCTATTGCTATTAATGATATTGATACGCTTAAACGGTCATTAATAAACTTAACAACCATGATTGTTTTAAGTTTATTAACGGCCTTTTTGTTTTTTAAATTTTTTCCGCTCAGTGAAGATACAAATGAACTTTTAGGACGCGTAAAACCAGATATTCGCGATGTTTTAATTGCCTTTTTTGGAGGATTAGCATTAATTATTGCTAGAACGAAAAAAGGCACAATAGCTTCTGTTATTTTCGGAGTTGCAATTGCAACAGCTTTAATGCCACCACTTTGTACAGCTGGTTATGGTTTAGCAAAAGGCAACTTTGTGTATTTTGGAGGGGCAATGTATTTGTTTACAATCAATACGATTTTTATTGCGTTAGCTACCTTTTTAGTTCTAAAGTTACTTAGGTTTCCTATGCTAAAATATGCTAATTCTAGAAAAAGATTGTTAGTTTCTAGATTGGCTACATTGTTAGCAATTATTGTAATGATTCCGGCAAGCATAACCTTTTTTGATGTTTTAAAGGAAAGTAATTTTAACAAAGATGCCATGGATTTTATTGAAAATGAATTGGCAGATTTACCTCACTATGAGTATATTAAAAAAAATGCCATTTATTTATATGTGAATACAGACAAAAGTGAAATAATACTAAATACTTTTGGTTTAGATGAAATTCCAGAATCAACAATTTTACTTTTACGTAGTAGGTTAAGTAATTATAGCGCGTTATCAAATAGTGAATTAATAGTTAACCAGAACAAATCTAAAAACATTGATAATTTTAAATATATGGAGGAGCTTAGAACTAGAGATTCTTTAGATTTATTATCACAAACTCAAAAAATAACTTATTTAGAAACTAAAGTTGCTCAGCTTTCGAAATTTGAGAAAAATTATATTGATTTTGCTGAACTAGCAAAGGAAGTGAAAATAAACTATGAAATGATTGATCAGTTTTCATATGGTAATATGATTAATTCTAATTTTACTAAAACAGATACCATGTCAGTTTTCTTCGTAAAATGGAATGATTCTTTGGCAAATGAAGATGTAAGAATCAAGGATAAACAAAAACTAGAAAAGTGGTTAAAATTAAAACTTAAACGAGATACTTTAATTGTGAATAGGATAAATTAGTTGTTTTCTTCCAAATACATTTTACGTACTTTTTTAAATAGATTTGAAGAGTAAACAAAGTCTGTTACCACTTCGTTATCAGTTTTAAAAATGGTTTTATTCGAGCCTTCCCATGCTTTTAATCCATTTTTCAAGAACACAATTTTTTCGCCAATTTCCATAACCGAATTCATGTCATGCGAATTTATTACTGTCGTAATTTGGTATTCTTCGGTTATTTCTTTAATTAAATTATCAATAACGATAGCTGTTTTTGGATCTAACCCAGAGTTTGGTTCGTCACAAAACAAGTATTTGGGTTTGTTAACTATAGCGCGTGCAATGGCAACACGTTTTTGCATACCTCCAGAGGCTTCACTTGGCATTTTATTATGAGCATCGTCAAGATTTACACGCTTTAAAACAAAATCTACACGATCTTGCATTTCACTTTTACTTTGTTTGGTAAACATTTGAAGCGGAAACATAACATTTTGAGCAATTGTCATGGAATCGAATAGTGCACTACCTTGGAATACCATACCTATTTTGGCTCTTAGATTACGTTTTTCATCTTCAGAAAGCTGTGAAAATATTTCGCCGTCATAAGATATGGTGCCTTCTTCATATTCAAACAAACCCAATAGACATTTTAAAAATACCGTTTTTCCAGAACCGCTTTGCCCAATAATAAGGTTTGTTTTTCCTTTTTCAAAAGTGGTGCTTATCCCTTTCAAAATTTCAACATCTCCAAATGATTTATGTAAATTATTAACTTCTATCATTAGCTTAATAATATTTGGGTTAGGAAATAGTTTAAAATAATAATAACAACACTAGTCCAAACAAATGATGTGGTACTTGCTTTACCAACTTCCAAAGCTCCACCCTTCATATAATAACCATGAAAAGATGGGATTGTTGCCAAAACAAAGGCGAATACAAAGGTTTTTATAAAAGCGTAAACTACATGAAAGGTTTCAAAATCAGTTTGAATTCCAGTAATATAATCTTCAATAGAGCTAAAACCACCATAAACGCAGGCGGCCATTCCTCCTAAAATACCTAAAAACATGGCGATAGAAATAATAAAAGGATATAATAGCATGGATATGAATTTCGGAAAAACTAAGTAGTTAATGGAATTTATACCCATAACTTCCAATGCATCTATTTGTTCTGTAACACGCATGGTTCCTATGCTTGATGTAATAAACGACCCAACTTTACCGGCCATTATTATAGACATAAATGTAGGGGCAAATTCAAGTATAATAGACTGTCTTGTCGCAAATCCAACAAGGTATTTTGGTATTAATGGGTTATCAATATTAAGCGCCGTTTGAATGGTAACAACACCACCAACAAAAAATGAGATAAATGCCACAATTCCAAGTGAGCCAATAATTAAATCGTCTATATCTTTAAGAATCAATTGCTTCATAACCGTCCATTTAGTTGGTTTCCGAAACATTTCTGCAATCATTAAAAAGTAAGTGCCTATATTATGTAGGTATGTCATATTCAAATTTGTAACTGCTAAAGTAAAAAAAACTTATACCATTTTAACTTTAATTTTAAATTATGATGTTTTAAAAAATGTATTTTTGAAAATGAAAATTATACTTATCATGAAAAATATATTTTACTTATTTCTTGCGCTTTTAACTTGCTTTTCATGCAAGGCCCAAAACTTAGTTAATTCTGAAATTATTGAAGATAATGAAAATCCAAAACTTGTGGTTGGGATTGTTGTTGACCAAATGCGGTATGATTATTTAACACGATTTAATAATAAGTATGGTGAAGGTGGTTTTAAACGCTTGATTAACGAAGGTTTTAATTGTAAAAACCATCACTTTAATTACATACCAACTAAAACAGGGCCTGGACATACATCAATTTATACAGGTACTACTCCAAAGTATCATGGTATTATTGGTAATGATTGGTTTGATAAAGCTCTAAGTAGAAATGTTAATTGTGTGGAAGATAATGAGGTTACGCCTGTTGGAACAGTAAGTAATGATGGTAAAAAATCTCCTCATAGAATGCTAGCAACAACGGTAGCCGATGAAAACAGGTTGTTTAATCAAATGCGAGCCAAAACTATAGGTATTTCATTGAAGCATCGTGGTGCTATTTTGTCAGCAGGTCATACTGCCAATGCTGCTTATTGGTTTGATTATGAGCATAATGGTGAAGGTAATTGGATAACTAGCTCTTTTTATATGGATGATTTGCCAAAATGGGTAATTGATTTCAACACTTCAAATGCGGCCGAAAAATATTTTATAGAATGGAACACGTTATTTGATATAAATAGTTATACGGAAAGTGGAAGCGATTTAAATACGTTTGAAAGAATTTTTAATGGAAAAGAAACATCAACATTTCCTTATGATTTAAAAGCATTAAAAACTGAAAATGGTAACTTTGATATGATTGCTGTAACCCCATTTGGTAATAGTTTAACAACGGATTTTGCAATTAATGCAATTGATGCTGAAGCTTTGGGGAAAGATGAAATTACAGATGTATTAACAATTAGCTATTCTAGTACAGATAAAGTTGGGCATGATTTTGGGCCTAACTCTATTGAGGTTCAAGACACTTATTTGAGATTGGATTTGGATTTGGAAAGATTATTTAATGCTTTGGATAAAAAAGTAGGTAAAGGTGAATACACAGTATTTTTAACATCGGATCATGGAGCTCCAAATGTTCCAAATTTCTCAATTTCAAATAAAATTCCTTCAGGTCTTTTTGATGAAAGTAAAATGTTTGATGAAATGAATTCATTTTTGGAAAATAAATTTAAAGTTTCTGGTTTAATTTTAAGTAGAATTAATAGTCAAATTTACCTTAATCATGAAGAAATAAACGCTAATAATCTGGATTTAGAAGATGTAAAAGAAGTTTTATCACTTAAATTATTAGAATATAGACTCATCGATAAAGTTTACATAACCTCAGAAATAAATCAATTTGAGGAGCATGATGGTTATTTAGAAACACTTCTAAAAAATGGACATAATCAAAAGCGTTCGGGAGATATTTTGTTTGTATATAATCCGGAGGTTTTTAAAGATACTCCTTGGAATAGAACAGGAACAGATCATCACTCAGGATTTAACTATGATACGCATGTGCCTTTATTATTCTTCGGGAAAGGAATCATACAAGGACAGACCTTTAAAAGAACTGAGGTTATTGATATTGCCCCAACAATATCTGCACTTTTAGGAATTAGTTTCCCAAACGCCAGCATAGGTCAACCTTTAGAATTTGTTTTTGATTAATGAATAGACGAACATTAACTTCAATAGTCATACTTGTTGTTATAATAGGTGTTTATGGATATGAACATTTTTTAGGTGAAGAAGAAAAAGCCGAAATTATAACTGAAGGAAGTGTAACTAAAAGTGATACTAACGAATTTTTTTTACCAACCAGTACAACAGGACAAATAGTACATCATGAAGGTTACTCGTTATCTTATAGCGAACCCAACGAACAAGCAGAATGGGTAGCCTATGAGTTGAAAAAATCGCATCTTTCAAATACCAATTTCAAACGTCCTTATTTTGAAATTGATAAAGCTGTAAAAACAGGTGCCGCTAGTTGGAGGAATTACAAAAATTCAGGTTATGATCGAGGACACCTCTGTCCTGCTGGTGATAGACGCTATACGCAAGCGGCACATGATGAAACCTTTTTAACCAGTAATATAACGCCTCAAGAACATCAATTTAATTCTGGAATCTGGAATTCCTTAGAGCAAAAAGTACGCTATTGGGCAGGGAAGTATGATGGTGTTTTTGTAGTTACAGGAGGCGTTTTAAAAGGAAATATGAAAACTATTGGAACCGAACACGTATCGGTTCCTAATCAGTTTTATAAAGTGTTGATAGATAATAATTCCGGTGCAACAAAAATGATTGCGTTTTTAATGCCGCATAAAGATTCAAATAAACCGTTGTATGAATTTGTGGTTTCTGTTGATGCTATAGAAAAATTAACAGGAATAGATTTTTTTCCGGAGTTAGAGGATTCCATCGAAAATAAACTGGAAGCTTCAAGTAGTTATAAAAATTGGAGTTTTAATTAGAGTGTTTTTGTTATTCCCTCGAAGGAGGGAATCTTTTAAATTGAAGTCACATATTGTCCTTCCAGTTCTGGAGTTTTGAATTTTATTTTTGGAATTTATTGATAATCCCTTTCCATCGCAGTTTTCTAATAAATTCACCTTCTTCATCAGAAACTAAAAAATCAATGTTACCTCTTTTAGCTTTAAAATAGCCAGCCATATAATCTTTGAACAAAGTAAAGCTTCGTTTCTTATAAGCCAATTTCAATGCAGAAATTAAGGTAATTGTAAAGCCATAACGCATTTTATACATGGCTTCACCTTGTAAATATTTTGATGCTTTGTTGTAACTTATTCCTGTTGGTTTTAAGTGTTTAACGTTTAACGACTCATCAGTTAAAATTTCCCAACCGTAATATTTGGCCAGCAATTCATCAACCGTGTCCCAACCCATAGATGGTTTTAATTTTCCAATTTCTAAAAAACAAGCTTTCCTGTAAGCTTTTAGGGCACCGCGAATATGGTCTTTGTTAGTTAAGTTTTCCAAAATCCATTTACCGTCTTTTTCAATATAACAAAACCCTGAAGCCATACCGAGTTTTTCATTGTTTTTAAAATGAAACGCTAATTGTTGTAAATAGTTATCAGGAAAAATTAAATCGGCATCAAACTTACAAATCACATCAAAATCATCATCTAAAATTTCAAAACCTTTATAAAAAGCATTAATAATTTTCGAACCTGGTAAATGTTGGTTTGATGATTTTTTATTAACTAAAGAAATAAAGGGATGCTTTTTAGTAAACTCCTCAACGATTGTTTCAGTTCTATCGGTTGAATTATCATTAACAACCACAATTTGCTTTGGTTTTAAAGTTTGATTTACTAAAGATTGGAGTGTTAAACCAATAGAATCAGCCTCGTTGTGTGCAGGAATGATAATGTAGAAATTCATGTTGTAAATTTCAATATTTAAAATCCAATTGCCAATTATTTAGAGCGCAATCTTTTGAAATTCAGATTTTGTTAATGGCGTTTTAAACTCTTTCTGCGTAAACAATGTAATAGCGCGGCGTAAACCATCTTAAAATAGGCCGGATACCAATCTTTTTAGTTGGGTTGGTCCATTTTTGCCTATCCATAATTTTCCAACCTGCTTTTTCAAGTAACCAATCGAATTGCCAATCTTCAAATTCGTGATAATGTCTGTCAAGCAAATCTGTTTTGCTTCTATATGCTGAAGAAAACCATAATTTAAGAGGCACACTTGCTACTAATTTATCAGATTTTATTGATTTTAAAACGGTAAAAGGGGAGAGCAGATGTTCGAAAATTTCAAAAGCTGTAACAACTTCGGCTGTTGAATTTTCAATTTTTGAAGTATCAATATCTAAATCTTCTCCTTGAGTATTTTCAACTTTATAATCATGTTCCTTCATGATTTTAGAAAAAGGATTTACGACTCCCAAATCTAAAATAGATGTGTTTTTTGAAACGTGCTTTTCTAAAAATTCAATAGTATGTTTAAAACGCTTATTCGGAAAAGTTTTCTCGTACATAAAAAATACTAAATTTCATTTCCGCGAAAGCGAAAATCTCAATATACCTATTAAAAACTATTGCTTATAAACAATAGCATTAATATTCATGCCCGCACCAACACTTGCAAAAATGATAACATCGCCTTTGTTGATTTTTTGGTTTGCCATGTCACCATTTAAAATAAGATCATATAAAGTAGGCACAGTTGCTACACTCGAATTCCCTAATTTACCGATGCTCATGGGCATAATACCTTCTGGCATAGCCAAACCATAAAGTTCATAAAAACGTTTAACAATGGCTTCATCCATTTTTTCATTGGCTTGATGGATTAGAATTTTTTTAACTTCAGAAATATCAATGCCACTTTTATCAAGACAAGATTTCATAGCCAAAGGCACATTTGTTAATGCAAATTCGTAAATTTTACGACCATACATTTTTATGTAACGGCGATTATCATTTTTAATAGGATTATTAGTTTCCCCAAAGTATATAAAATGCGCTTCGTCCAAAGCAAAAGTAGCCGATTCGTGAGCTAATATACCGCCTTCATCATTTGTTGCTTCAATAATTACTGCGCCAGCACCGTCGCTATAAATCATAGAATCCCTATCGTGCGGATCTAAAATACGCGATAAAGTTTCAGAGCCAATTACTAAACATTTTTTTGCAATGCCAGCTTTTATAAAAGCATTGGCTTGAATAACACCTTGAACCCACCCAGGACATCCGAAAAGTAAATCGTATCCAACACATTTTGGGTTTTTAATCCGTAATAAATGTTTCACTCTAGAGGCAATACTTGGCACCGTATCACTTTGAATACTGTCATGTCTAACATCACCATAATTATGAGCAACTATAATATAATCTAAATCTTCACGGTTTATTTTAGCATTTTCTATGGCTTTTTCGGCTGCAAAAGATGCTAGGTCTGAGGTGTTTAAATGGCTTTTGGCATATCGACGTTCGTCAATTCCAGTAATGGCTTTAAATTTTTTTACAATAACGTCATTTGGAGCTTTTATGGCCGATCCATCACTATTTAAAAATTCATGATTATGGAAGTCTTCATTTTTTTCAATTTTCGCTGGGATATAGCTTCCTGTTCCAGTAATTTTGATATTCATATAAATAGAAATTTACTATCTTGTTATGCGTGCATCCTAAATTACGCAGGTTTTAATTAATAGCAATTCGTGTTTTGGTTAAAATTACGATGTTCAACGTGTGAAATCA
>NZ_JBATHX010000491.1:0-10014 GCF_049667265.1 Algibacter sp.
TCGATCGCCCATCCACAAATGCAGATCGCATTTCTTTAACTTCATTTTTTAATCGTGCAATTTCATATACCTTTTTATCTGCGCTATGCGAACTTGCAATCATTATGATGGCAAGCCCTGATATGAACAGTATAAACCGCCAGTTTCTAAATGAATCATCACTAACTAAGAAAGTTCCCTTTAATATGTTATAGATATTTTTTTTCATTTATATTTTTTCAGCAATTCGAAGTTTTGCACTTCTTGCTCTATTATTTGCCTTTATTTCTTCTTTAGAAGGAACAATTAATCCATTTACTTTTTTTAGTGGAACTTCAAAATTCCCATACATATCACGTTCTGGCTCTCCTTCAAACATGCCATTTCTAATGAATCGTTTTACAAGCCTATCTTCGAGAGAGTGATAGGAAATAAAACTTAACCGACCGCCAACTTTTAACACTTCTGGAGTTTGCAATAAAAACTCCTTTAAAACCTCAATTTCTTGGTTGACCTCAATTCTAATAGCCTGATAAATTTGAGCTAACACTTTATTTTCATGACGCGGAGGCAAAAATTTCCTCAACACCTTTTTCAATTGTTCACTAGTAATAATTGGTTCCGCCTCCCTGTTCTCAACTATTAATTTTGCCATAGCAGGTGCTGCACGCAATTCGCCATATTGCAATAACACTTGTTTTAATTGCGCCTCTTCATATTCATTAACTACATGAAAAGCAGACAGTTTGTTTTCTTGATTCATGCGCATATCTAAATCCGCCTCAAAACGCGTTGAAAAACCGCGTTCAGCAACATCAAACTGATGTGATGACACACCAAAATCTGCTAGAATTCCATCAACTTGTTTCACACCATGAAATCTCAAAAAGCGTTTTACAAATCTGAAATTCTCATGAATCAGCGTAAATCTGTCATCATCAATTGTGTTTTCAAGAGCGTCCGAATCCTGATCAAAAGCAAAAAGCTTCCCTTTTTCACCAAGTCGTTTTAAAATTTCTTTGCTATGCCCACCACCACCAAATGTGACATCGACATAAATGCCATCAGGATTTATATTTAACCCATCAACAGTTTCTTTTAGAAGAACAGGGTTATGATATTCCATCGCTTTCATCATCTTGTCCCATTACTTCTTCAGCTAAATCTGCAAAATCAACTGCAGCGTCATCAATTGCTTGTTCGTATAAATCTTTATCCCAGATTTCAATAATATTGATAGCAGAAGCCACCACTATATTTTTTTTGATATCAGCAAAAACCGTTAAGTCTTTCGGTATTAATAATCTGCCATTCACATCTACCTCAACCATTTTCGCACCAGCAGTAAACCTTCTAATAAAATCGTTATTCTTCTTTTTAAACTTATTCAGCTTATTCATTTTCTGCATTAAAACTTGCCATTCCGCCATCGGATAAAGCTCTAAGCATTTTTGAAAAACAGAACGACGTAGCACAAAACCATCCTGCAAAATCGCAGAAAGTTGCTTTTTGATTGCAGCAGGCATCATTAATCTGCCTTTTGCATCAACTTTACAATCGTATGTGCCTGTTATTAAATCCAAAGCGGTTCTATTGACTTTTAAACGTTTAAGTTTCAAATATATTGAAAATTATCCCACATTATACCACTAAATACCACTTTGTTAATAAATTGTTGATTAAAACTGTTTTTTAACCGATTTATGAATTGAAAAACCCACTCGGTAACTAGCTCCATTTAAATGATAAATTTTTAAACTAACCGCATTGATTTTTAATTAGTCAGCTATGAAATTTTCATGATTTTGAAACTTAAAATCTACTTTTTTGCTTGAAAACAATTATTATAGTGGAATTATGAATGAAATACCTATATTTGTTTTTAACGCATGAATGACTAACTGATTGATGACGCATCGTTTAAAAAAAGAAAAAAACTACAGCTATATTGAAGCAGGTGAAGGCACACCAATAATTGTGTTACACGGTTTAATGGGAGGATTAAGCAACTTTGATGCTGTAACCGATTTTTTTTGTGAAAAAGGTTATAAAGTTCTTATACCCGAACTACCTCTTTACAGCATGTCTTTACTAAAAACTAATGTGAAGTATTTTGCAAAATATCTGCATGACTTTATTGAATTTAAAGGCTATAAAGAAGTTATTTTATTAGGAAATTCTTTAGGTGGTCATATTGGGTTATATCACACCAAACTTTACCCCGAAAGTGTAAAAGCTTTAATCATTACTGGAAGTTCTGGATTGTATGAAAATGCAATGGGCGGTGGTTACACAAAACGAAGTGATTATGAGGTTATTAAAAAGAAAGCACAAGACGTATTTTACGATCCCGCAGTAGCTACAAAAGAAATCGTTGACGAAGTTTACGAAACCGTGAACGACCGTAATAAGCTTATAAAAACTTTAGCAATTGCCAAAAGTGCCATTAGACATAATATGGCTAAAGATTTACCAAAAATAAAAACACCAACTTGCATCATTTGGGGGAAAAATGATGGCGTTACCCCTCCAGAGGTTGCAAATGAATTCAACGCATTGTTACCTGACTCTGAATTGTTTTGGATTGACAAATGTGGTCATGCAGCCATGATGGAGCATCCTGAAGAGTTCAATAAAATTCTTGATAGGTGGTTGCAAAAGAGAGGGTTTTAACAAGAAATCCCCAAATAAAAAATCAAAAAAAATCCCAATCTGGAAACTCTAAATTCCTTTAATAAGATTCCCTCCTTCGAGGGAATGACAAAAAATACTTGTCATGAAAATTAAGTCTGCCGAATTTGTTATGAGCAACTCTGATGTTGCTAAATGCCCAAAAAGCAGATTACCAGAATATGCTTTTATTGGCAGAAGTAATGTTGGCAAATCATCATTAATAAATATGATAACCAGCAGAAAAAGTTTAGCTAAAACCTCTGGAAGACCTGGAAAAACACAACTTATTAATCATTTTTTAATTAATAAAAACTGGCACTTGGTAGATTTGCCTGGCTATGGTTATGCAAGAGTTTCTAAAAGCTCCAAAAAGGTGTTCCAAAAATTTATAACACAATATTTTGGCTTACGCGAACAGTTAGTTACGGCTTTTGTTTTAGTTGACATTAGGCACGACCCACAACCAATAGATTTAGAGTTTATGCAATGGCTTGGTGAAAATGGTATTCCGTTTTCAATAATATTTACAAAAGCTGATAAACTAAGACCACAAGCCATTGAAAACCATGTTGGAGATTACAAAAAAATCCTCCTAGAAACTTGGGAAGAAATGCCTAACTACTTTATTACTTCCTCTTCAAAGGATATTGGGAAGGATGATGTATTAGATTATATTGATGGATTAAATGAGAATATGGAGTTGGACTCTAATCAGAATTAACTCTTAACATCCAAAGCATCCCTAAGCGCATTCCCAATTAGCATAAAAGCCATTACCAAACTCATTATACAAAGCCCAGGAATAATTGCTAAATAAGGTTTCCCAAGAATAATATAGTTGTAGTGATCTTTAATCATAGCACCCCAACTTGCCATGGGTGGTTGCGCTCCAATACCGAGAAAACTCAAACCGCTTTCTATTAAAATAGCCGCTGCAAAATTAGCTGCCGAAATAACAATTACAGGCGCCATAATGTTCGGCAAAATATGTTTGGTAATAATCCTAAAGTCATTATACCCCAAAGCTCTTGCTGCGGTTACGTATTGCATTTCTTTGGTGCTTATTATTTGTCCGCGTACCACCCTAGCAACTTCAACCCACATTGTTAAACCTACTGCAATAAATACTTGCCAAAAGCCTTTTCCTAACGCTAATGTTATCGCAATAACTAATAATAGCGTAGGGATTGACCATGTTACATTGATAATCCACATAATTAAGGCATCCACTTTTCCTCCAAAATAACCAGCAACACTTCCCATGAAAATTCCAATTAGCAAAGATATTAGAACTGCTACAAAACCTATAAAAAAAGAAATTCTAGCACCAACTAAAACGCGACTTAATAAATCGCGTCCATATTTATCTGTGCCAAAAAGAAAACTTTTTTCCTTAATAAAATCTTTAATTGAATTATTTGGAAACGCGCTTATCATAATAGTTTTTTCAGCACCTTCTAAACCATCAGTTGCATATTCCTTATAGATCAAAACCTCATCATTAATGTTATATTCTGAAATAGGAATTTCCGTATCTGTATTTTTCTTTCCGAAGAAGACCTTATCAAAACCACTTTGCTCCACCTTAATTTTTGATGGAATAGTTAGCATCATGACTTTAAACCCAGGTTTTTCTGAATGAATTGCCAAATGCATTTGATTGGCGTATTGCGAATTATCAGGCGCAAACAAATAAGCAAATACCGACACAATACCCACTAAAACAATAAAGTAGAAACTGAAAACGCCCCAAAAGTTCTTTTTAAACTTTTGGAGCGCTAATTGTTTTAGTGAGTTTGATTTATGACTCATTACAATACTTTCTATAATTTATTTGCGAACAGTTGATGCTACTTTTTTGATTGGGTAAGCTGTTTTTAAATCTTCCAGCACGTTTATCGCCTCTTCAACATAAACATCCTTACTTAAACTCGTGTGCCAACGTTCGCGTTTTTCTTTTAAGTCTGTAGTGTCTTGAGAAATTAATGCTTTTTCATAACCACTCGACTCAAACGTTAAATTTGTATTGTAATTAGAAATAGCATCATATTTTTTTGATTCTAATTCATTAGCGTCTAACTGTTCTTTATACGTTTTATAGTTTAACGAGTAAACCGTTTCATCAATTTTACTTTTAACCCATTTAGCATTTTCTTCAATAAGTTTTAATTGATTATTCGTACTCATCCGTATTTTACTATTTGCAACAGTTGTATCATAATTAAAATAATTATCCCAAGGTGTATAATCAGCGGCATCAATTTCATCATAAGGTAATGGATTAGCCTTATCTTTTTCGCCTACGTCAATAAAACTAAAACGTCCAGGCACATTTATATCACTTTTTACGCCTTCTAATTGTACTGAACCACCATTAATTCTGTAATATTTTTGTCTAGTAAGCGCCAACGCACCTAAATCGCCACTGGTATTGTTTCGTAACATACTATTCAAATCAATCACATTTTGAACGGTTCCTTTACCGTAAGTCTGTTTTCCACCAATAATAATGGCACGTTTATAATCTTGCATTGCTGCTGCCATAATCTCAGAAGCTGATGCTGAAATTTCATTCACCAAAATAACCAACGGACCATCCCATGAAATGGATTTGTCTCTATCTTTTAAAACCTCTTTCGGCTGATCTGTAGAACGCACCTGAACAATAGGACCGTCTTTTATAAACAACCCAGCCATATCAACCACAGCTGGCAACGAACCTCCACCATTATTACGCAAATCGAGAATTAAGCCTTCAATTCCGTCTTCTTTTAAGCGCTCAATTTCCTGCTTAACATCTTTGGCTGCATTTATGTTTTTGTAATCTTGAAAATCCACGTAAAAAGCTGGCAAATTAATAACCCCAAATTTCATGTTATCTTTTTCCACAACAGAGGATTTAGCGTAGGTTTCAACTAGCTCAACAACATCTCTAGTAATTACTACATCTTTAATAGTTCCATCTACCCTTTTAACAGTTAGGGTTACTTTTGTTCCCTTTGGGCCTTTAATATATTTAATAGCGTCATTGATACGCATACCAACAATATCAACAGGAAATTCTTCGTCTTCTTGCTTTACTTTTAGAATAATATCCTCCACTTCTAACTCGTTACTTCTCCACGCTGGGCCACCAGAAATCAATTCTACTATTTTAATATAATCCATTCTTTTTTGAAGTCTTGCGCCAATACCTTCAAGTTTACCAGACATACGCTGATCAAAATCTTCTTTTCCCTTCGGAGCTAAATAATACGTATGCGGATCAAACTCTTCAACAATAGTATTTACATAAACGGCAAACCAATCTTCACGTTGCTGATCGTCAATATAATCTTCAAAATAAATATTAATAGACTTTAAAGTTGCTTCACGAGCTTCCTTTTCAATTTGAGCATCAGGTTTTAATACATATTCAGGATTTGCTTCATTAGCTCTTTTTTCTTCTTCTTTAATATCGTCATAATTAGAAAGCGTAGAGAATTTTAATTGTTTTCTCCATCGGTCTTTCATCTCTTTTTTATTTTTTACATAGGCGCTATTTTCATAATTTGTATCAAAGTCTTCATCAATTGAATAATCAAATGGTTTTGACAACACCTCTTTGTAAATATCTTTAGATTCCTCAATACGCTTCAACATACGTTCATGTACAACATTAAAAAATGTTATATCCGTTATTTTTAGCTGATCATCAATGTTAAATTTGAATGCTTCAAAATCCTTATAATCAGACTCGTAAAAGTACCGTTTAACAGGATCTACAATTTCTAAATAATCTGAAAACAATTCCGCAGAAAACGCATCATCTAAAGCAATTGGGTCAAAATGACCTTGCTCTAATACAAAGGTGATTATTTGGATTAATAATTTATCTTTATCTGGATTACTGAATTTTTTTGATGTAAAACTGCAAGACGCAAATGCTAATAAAAGCAACAACGAAAGTATTTTATAATTCCTTTTCATAATATTCTTCATGAGTTAATCTTTTTTGCTTCTGGAAAGCACAGCATAATTTTCACTAAAATAAAGAAAAAACCATGCCAATTGTTTTAAACGCTACTAATTTTTTGTTAAAGCAAAGAAATTGAGCGTTTACTAACGAAATTATGTATTTTAGCGAGGAAATTTATCAATAATAATGAGCAAAAAGCCCCTAATACTAGTTACAAATGACGATGGTATAAACGCCCCAGGCATTCGAGCTTTAATTTCAGTAATGAATTCCATTGGTGATGTTGTTGTAGTTGCTCCTGAAAGTCCACAGAGCGGTATGGGTCATGCTATAACTTTAAATTCAACTTTATACTCAACGGAAGTTGATTTTGAAAAAGGTCCACAAAAGGAATTTAGTTGTTCTGGCACACCTGCTGATTGCGTAAAACTAGCAATTAGAGAACTTTTAGGAAGAACCCCAGACTTATGTGTTTCGGGTATTAATCATGGCTCAAACGCATCGATAAATGTGATTTATTCAGGCACCATGAGCGCAGCCATTGAAGCCGGAATAGAAGGTATCCCTGCCATAGGATTTTCTTTATTGGATTATAATTGGGAAGCTAATTTTGAGGCTTCGAAACCTTTTGTGAAATCCATTACTGAACAGGTGTTAAAACATGGTTTACCAAACGGCATTGTTTTAAATGTTAATATTCCAAACCTTCTTGAAAAAGACATAAAAGGTATTAAAGTTTGTAGACAAGCAAAAGCCAATTGGGTAGAAGAATTTGACAAACGAAAAACCCCACAAGGGCGCGACTATTATTGGTTAACTGGTAAATTTGTTAATTTAGATGGCGGTGAAGACACGGATGAATGGGCACTTGAAAATAAGTATGTAACCATTGTACCAACTCAATTTGACTTAACAGCCCATCATTTCATAAAGGATTTAAACAGTTGGGATTTTAAATAATAAAACACATTAAAAAAATAAATGAAAAAGGACATTTTTATAGGAATGATTGTTGGCTTAATTGCCAATGCTATTGGTTTATTTTTAGCAGCCAACTTACTGGGAAAAGGAGATGATTTCATGGTAGTTATTAAAGCTGCCATTGCTGAAGGGTTTCTTGGAAAACTAATAAGTTTGGGCGCCATTTTAAACTTAATTGCTTTTTTTGTTTTTATTAAAAAAAAACAAGATTATCGTGCTAGAGGCGTTTTATTAATAACCGTTTTTATTGCCGTTTTTACCTTTGTTTTTAAACTCTTCTAAATGAAGTATTATATTGTAGCTGGTGAAGCATCGGGCGATTTACATGGCTCAAACTTATTGAAAGCATTGAAAGCAATTGATGCTGATGCCAATATTAGGTTTTGGGGTGGAGACCTTATGCTTGCTGCTGGAGGCACATTAGTTAAGCATTATAAGGAACGTGCTTTTATGGGGTTTATTGAAGTTATTACAAACCTCAACAAGATTTATAAAGACATTTCATTTTGTAAAACTGATATTTCAAAATTTAAGCCTGATGTTATTATTTTTATTGATAACTCTGGTTTCAATTTACGCATTGCAAAATGGGCAAAACAAGAAGGTTTTAGGACAAACTATTATATTTCTCCTCAAGTTTGGGCATCTAGAGCGAGTAGAGTTAAAGATATTAAGCGTGATATTGATAATATGTATGTGATCCTTCCCTTTGTAAAACCGTTTTACAAATTACATGGATACGACGTTACCTTTGTAGGACATCCATTAATTGATGCCATAGCCAATAGAGAACAAGTTGGTGAATTTAAATTTAGAGAAACGCACCAATTAGGCGACAAACCTATAATTGCCTTATTGCCTGGAAGCAGAAAGCAAGAAATAACAAAAATGCTTTCAGTCATGTTGAGTTTAGTTGACAAATACCCAGACCATCAATTTGTTATTGCCGGCGCTCCAAGTCAAGATTTTAGTTTTTATGAACCTTTTATAAAATCTAATAATGTAAAATTTATAGCCAATAAAACATATGATTTATTAAGTGTTTCAACCGCAGCCTTGGTTACTTCAGGAACGGCCACTTTAGAAACTGCACTTTTTAAAGTCCCTCAAGTGGTTTGTTATAAAGGAAGTAATGTATCTTATCAAATTGCGAAACGCATTATAACTTTAAAATATATATCGTTAGTAAATTTAGTTATGGATCGTGAAGTAGTTACCGAACTTATTCAAAATGACTTTAATAAAAAGCGATTAAAAAAAGAACTAGATAAAATTTTGGACACAGAAACCCGAAAGAAATTGTTTTTAGACTATTATGAATTAGAAAAAAAATTAGGTGGAAAAGGTGCCAGTAAAAAAACTGCGAAACTGATTTACGATTCTATCAAATCTTAACTTTTAGATGAAAAAAATAATATTCATACTTCTTTTATTTATCAGCTTTAGCAGTTGCAAATCTTCAAAGCGCGCTAAAAACAAGAAAACTTCCTCCACCAAAATTATTACCAAGAAAAGCAAACAAAAAACTACAGATTACAACAATGGGAGTAGTAAAACGGTATATTCTGAAGCAGCTACCAATCATTCAAAAGCTGATATTATTATAGATTATGCCAAACAGTTTGAAGGGGTTCGCTATAAATGGGGAGGCACAACAAAATCTGGAATGGATTGTTCTGGTTTGATTTATGAATCATTCAATTCTTCTAACATTCACCTCCCTAGAATATCCCGAGACATGGCTAAAAAAGGGAATAAAATTCAACTTAAAGAAGTTTTAAAAGGCGATTTACTATTTTTTAAAACAGGAAATAGGCGAAATTCTATAAATCACGTAGGGTTAATTGTTGATATTCGAGATAACGATATTAAGTTTATTCATGCCACAACTGGCGAAGGCGTTATTATTTCTGGACTTAATGAAGCTTATTGGCTAAAAGCATTTCACGAAGCGCGACGCATATTATAAGTTAATTTTATATCTTTCAAGAGTATGAAATTACTCAATTTTGCCATCATCAAATTAACCATTTGCCTTATTATTGGCATTCTAATTGGGTATTTATGCAAAATTTCAATTAACGTTTCTATTGCATCAACCGTTTTTCTTTTGTGCAATTTATTTGTTTTCTATCTCATTGCAAGAAAACAGTTTATAAAAACGATTTGGTTTGGGGTTTTAACCTTTTTAGTCATGATTTCTATTGGTGTTTTAACATCGGTGCTTCACAACCAAAAAAACTTCTCAAACCATTATAGCCAAGTCATTTCCGCGGAAGCGGACACCTTAAAAACTATTACTTTTAGAATTCGAGAGGTATTAAAACCTTCCAACTACTACGATAAATATGTTGTAGACATTTTAGAAATTGACGACAATAAAGTTTCTGGTAAAACACTTTTAAATATTCAGAAAGACTCAT
>NZ_JBATHX010000492.1:0-2115 GCF_049667265.1 Algibacter sp.
CCAGGGAGTTCCGATGATTCTGTAAATCACAATCCTGTTTGGGTAACACCAACCGCCAATACAACGCTTTATATTAAATATGATGGCGATTTTGAAGACGCAACGGCCTCTACAAGCCCCTGTGGCATACCTTACGATCAAGCAGTAACCTTAAATGCATTAAATTATACGAAGATATTTGACACAGTTAATGCTGATAACGACCAAAGTGGTCTATCCGTTTATACCTGCGATGGCACAAAAATATTTGCCGTTTATGGTCAAGATGCATCACTAGCATCTTCTGGTTCTCCATCAATGGATGTTGGTACAACCATGCAACCGTTATGTTTAAACCCGCTAATATTTGCGAATGATGATGTAGCTTATGGGTTAATAGATACACCTATTAATATTAATGTAGCTGATAACGACACGGCATTTTTAACAACCTTAAACCCGGGTTCTATTGTGACAACCGAGCTTTTACAGCCAACAAATGGAGTTATAGTATTAAATGCCGATGGAACAGTTACCTATACACCTAACGAGGGATTTGATGGCGTGGATACTTTTGAGTATTCTATTTGCTCTTTAGAATTTCCTGATGTTTGTGATTCTGCAACGGTAATTATTAATATTTCTACTTGTGCAATACCACCAAATAAAAATATCATCTACGGTCAAGTATTTTTTGATTTAAATGAAGACACCATTAACAATGATGATATTGGGGAAGAAAATATAGACATTAACATTTATAATGATGTTAATAATAACGGCATTGTAGATGCTGGAGACATGTTATTAAATACGGTAACAACAAATGAAGCTGGATTTTATGATTATGAAGTTGAAAAAAT
Source organism: Algibacter sp. (assembly GCF_049667265.1). Classification (GTDB taxonomy): domain Bacteria; phylum Bacteroidota; class Bacteroidia; order Flavobacteriales; family Flavobacteriaceae; genus Algibacter_B. The sequence goes on from NZ_JBATHX010000492.1 coordinate 843, forward strand.
CAATGTAGCTATTGAGGAAGATTTTTCTTCCTCTAATTATAGCGGAGGTACAGGATGGTCTACCAATTGGACAGAAGTAAGTGATGATGGTAATTCGGGAAGTGGAGCTATACAAATAGAAGGTTCTAAAAAACGATTACTTGTTCGAGATGATTCAGGGGCTTACAGAAGCGTAAACTTAGCAGGAGTAACCAACGCAAACATTTCATTTGACATCAGAGAATATGGTACTCTTGAATCTTCAGATGATGTTTTAATTCAAATATGTTCAGACAATACATTTTCAAGTTGCCAAACTATTTTTGCAAAGGCAGATGATTTTAATAGTGAAACGATAAACAGTATCGTCATAGATGCAGATAAATTAACAGCTACAACTACCTTAAGAGTACAAGCAAATGGGTACACATCTGGTAGCGAGCGGTTTTATATTGATAATATTTTAATTAGGTACGAAGTTACAACTGATAATTTTGTATTGGAAACTGATTTAAGTTCTTATCCTGCAGGATTTACATTTAGTACAGATAATGTGGAGGTCGCTAACTTCCCTTCTGGATCGACTGGAAATTGCGAGAAAAACAATGATTTTGGGGTGTTAAGATGTTATTTAACAGAATCAGGATTAATATTTAACTGTAACGATAATGGGACACCTTTAGAAACTTCAGACGACACCTATACAATAACTTTAGATCCAGATGGAACCCGAATAGGGGCAACATATACGGTTAGTGGAGATCTTACAGGTACAGGAACTTATGGAACCCCTTTGGCTTTTGGACCATTTTTAGTAAGTACTGGCAGCAAGACAATTACAATAACAGATAATACTGGAAATTGTGAAATTGAAGATGTTGAAATAAATGTATCGCAATACTCATGTCTAAATTTAACAGATGATTATACTATCGATTTTGATGGTGTAGATGATTATTTAACAGGTGTTCCGCTTATACAAGGCCTAGGAGAAGTCACAATAATGGCATGGGTAAAAATAGGGTCAGGAGTTTCTGCAAAAACAATTGTAAGTGAAGATGTTTCATGCAGGCTTTATATAAAAACTGGAAACAAGCCTAATTTTAGTATCCGTACCAATTCAGGGTTATCTAATATTCTAGAATCTACAGGTGTAAATCTCTACGAGTGGCATCATATAACAGGAACTTTTTCAAGTGCAACAGGAACACAAACGCTTTATGTTGATGGCAAACTTGAAGCCACTTTTACGAATGCTTCTTATATAGGTGAGACTATTGAGGCAGACGCAAGT
>NZ_JBATHX010000493.1:0-5604 GCF_049667265.1 Algibacter sp.
GTGCTAACTTAATAATAGAATGACTTACTTTTTAAAATACTAACCCACGTTAAGATTACATGTGTTTCCGTTTTCATCAGTATGACTAATAACTAGAAACGTTCCGTCATTTTTTTCTCCAATATTATCAGCAGGATCAGGGAAAGTTCCAAGATTTCCAAAAACACTTTTAGTTGAGTTTTCATTTCCTAAGATATCATCAGAACAACTAGTGTGGATACTTGCTTGTAAATTTCCATCAACAGACCAATACCACCATTTACCAACATTACCTAAATCTGCTAAAAGTATGTCGCCATTTGAAACATTAGTAAACGTTTTTAAAACAGAGCCATTTTCACCAGCAACAGTTACAGTCGCACTATTAGGTCCATCGTATATTAGTTTCATTTTAACAATTTTACCATCACAATCACATCCATTGCTTACTGGAGGTGTATCGGCAGGACATAATTCACCACCTTCACGACTTGCTCCACCAATAACAGTAAAATTTCCAAATACAGATCCTGCACCAATTGGTACAGAACAACTCGTATGTATTTTTTGTGATTCAGAACCATTAACGTAAATAGTGATTTCCGTACCTAACGTTCCTTTTTTATCGCTACCAAAAAAACTAAATGTTTCACCAGCGTTCACATTTCCAGAAAAAGCTGTGCCATCTTTCTTTTGAACAACTTCTATAAATGCAGAACCTAAGCCGTTGTATTGTAAATCTAATCTATTCACTTTACCTTCACATTCTGAGCAGTCATCTCCACCTCCTGGAGGTGTGTCAACAGGGCATAATTCACCACCTTCACGACTTGCTCCACCAATAACAGTAAAATTTCCAAATACAGAACCTGCACCAATAGGTACAGAACAACTTGTATGTATCTTTTGTGCTTCGGAACCGTTAACGTAAATAGTGATTTCCGTTCCTAACGTTCCTTTTTTATCACTACCATAAAAACTAAATGTTTCACCAGCGTTCACATTTCCAGAAAAAGCTGTACCCTCTTTCTTTTGAACAACTTCAATAAAAGCAGAACCTGAGCCGTTATATTGTAAATCTAATCTAGTAACTTTACCTTCACATTCTGAGCAATCATCTCCACCTCCTGGAGGTGTATCAACTGGGCATAATTTACCGCCTTCACGACTTGACCCACTTATAACTTCAAAATCTCCACTCACTAATCCAGGACCAATTGGTTTTGAACAACTTGTGTGTATTTCCGTGTTTAAATCATAATTTACATAAATTTTGATTTCCGTTCCTAAGGTTCCTTTTTTGTCGTTACCAACAAAACTGAATGTTTCACCTGGACTTAAAGTTCCTTCAAAAACAACTTTTTCACCATTTTCGCCCTCCTTTTTAGTTTCAACTCTAACGATTGCAACTTCATCACCATTATATTGTAACTCTAATTCAGTAACTTTTCCTTCACATTCAAAACATTCCTCTTCTATTTCTTTTTCAGGAACATCAACAACAATCATTATAGCTTGTTTATCAGAAGGGTTTAAAATAACACCAATTTTTTGTCCACATCCAGGAATAAAATCTTCACCGTTATCTCTTGCAGCTTGAGCAATTTCTTGAGCCATAGCAACATTAACAGCACTATTACTAGTCCAAGTTGCTTCACCAGGCGCAGCTAGAGCAGAACATTCAATACATACTGAATCATCTACAAGTAGCCACATTGCATATTGTACATGTCCGAATGTATAATTACCACCACTAACACTTGCTTGACCAATAAAATTTTGGTTTAACATCCAATTAACTAAATCAAAGTTTTCTGGAAACTCAAATTCTCCAGGAGGTAGTGTTTCATAGCTAGAGTATACAACAAAATCAGCTTTATTATTTGCATATAAACTTAGGTCTTGATCAACACACCAAGCTTCTAAATTTGTTCCAGCAAGATTAGTGTCTAAAATATCTATTGTAAAATAAGCATTAGCCCCAGGTTTTTCAGTTACATGTACCTCAACAACATCTGGTAATCCTAATTCTAAAGCTTCTAAGTCAGGGGTACAAGAAATTGAAGTTCTTGCTGAAGTTGACTTACTTGTCAATGAAAATGAAGAAGTATCCTCCTCTATATTTTCAATAAATTCTTGATCACATGATAGAAATAATAAACTTATCGCCACAATGCTAAAAATAATTTTTTTCATAATTTTTGATTTTGTTATTGATTAATAAACAATTTAGTTTAAAGTTAAACTATAAGCGGTAAGAAGTCATAGTTTTATGGTTGGTATGTTTAATAAAATCGTTAAAAAGTTAATTTTAAACGATATATGATTTTATTAATCTAAAAGTATTGTTTTCATATATGATGAATTCTTCATAGATTTAAATTTATTTATAATATATGACTATTGACTTAAGAAGTGACACGGTTACTAAGCCTTCGCATCAGATGCTAGAAGCTATGATGCAAGCCCAAGTCGGAGATGATGTTTTTAGAGAAGATGTAACTGTTAATAAATTAGAGCGCAAGGTCGCAGAAATGTTTGGTAAAGAGGATGCACTTTTTTTTCCAAGTGGAACAATGGCTAATCAAACCGCATTAAAATTGCACACAAATCCAGGAGATCAAGTAATTTGTGATAAGTATGCTCATATTTATAATTATGAGTCGGGAGGAGCTTCTTTTAATAGTGGTGTGTCATGTAAATTGATAGATGGTATTCAAGGTATGTTTACTGCTAAACAGGTTGAAGAAGCGATAAATCCAGACGCATATTATTACAGCAAAACGAGCTTAGTTGAAATAGAGAATACTACAAACAAAGGCGGCGGAGCATGTTGGGATTTCAATGAGATTTTGAAAATAAAGACGATTTGTACTCATAATAACCTTGGGTTTCATTTAGACGGTGCGCGTTTATGGAATGCATTAGTAGTGAAAAACGAAAACACAAAGCAGTATGGTGAAGTTTTCGATACTATTTCGGTTTGTTTAAGTAAAGGATTAGGATGTCCTATTGGTTCTTTATTAGTTGGTGATACTGGTATTATGAAAGATGCGATAAGAATTAGAAAGATATTTGGAGGAAATATGAGGCAAGCAGGTTATTTGGCTGCGGCCGGTTTGTATGCTTTAGAAAACAATATAGATCGATTAAAAGAGGATCATATTAGAGCTAAAGAAATAGGTGAGGTGTTAGCAAAATTATCGATTATTAAGAGTATTGAACCCATAGAAACAAATATTGTTATTTTTGAACTTAATGACGGTATTGATGAGAAGATGTTTGTAAAAAAATTAGCTAATAAAAGTATTTATATTATTAGCATGGGTGGTGGTAAATTAAGGATGGTGACTCATTTAGATTATACAGATATTATGCATAATAAATTGATTGGTTTAATAGCTTCATTTTAGCAATGAAAGATAAGAATTTGATAATGTTCGGTAAGTGAAAAATAATAAAAACCAAATTTCAGTATTAATTCCAGATGGAGAAACTCATGTTATATTATATATAATTAATTGTTTATCACTTGTAAAAGATGTTAAGGTTTATGTGATGTCATCTAAGAAAAACGACCACATGAAATACTCCAGGTATATAGATACATATATTTATTACCCAGAATCAGATTGTAGTAATTGGATAAGCCATATAAATCACCTAGTAGAAAAGCACGATATTGATATTGTACTGCCTATATACGAAATGAGTATTAAAACTATTGTTGAAAATATACACCTTATAAAGTACTCCGATAAGTTATGTGATTTACCAAATATTAAAAACCTTAATGCTGCAGGAAATAAGGATTTATTGTATTTACATCTTAATGAACATAATATACCTTGTCCTAAAAGTTTAATTGTTAAGCCGGATGAGCTTCCTGAAATTGAAAATTTAAAATTTCCATTGTTAATCAAACCTGTTTTTGGTGGAGGCGGAGGAAAAGGAATTGAAATAGTTGAAACGAAGGACGCTGTTTTAAATTATTATAAAACGAATAAATTCACTTGTAAAACCATAATTCAAGAGTTTATTGAAGGTTACGACTTATGCTGCAATGTGTTGTGTAAAGATGGAGAATTAATAGCCTATTCTATTCAAAAAGGCACTTTATTTAGAGATGGTATTTTAACGCCGCAGATTGGTTTTGATTTTATTGAAAACGAAGAATTAATTGAAAGCACAAAAAAACTCATGAAGAGTTTGAACTGGTCGGGAGTTGCAAATATTGATTGGCGCTATGATGAAACAAACAAAGTATTTAAGGTCATCGAAATAAATACTAGATTTTGGTTGGGTACAGATGCCTCATCAATTGCCGGTATAAACTATCCATATTTGTATTGTCTTTCCTCTTTAGGGAATGAAATTGAGTTGCATAAAACAGAATCTATATCATATTTAAGTTTAGAGGGTTTAGCCAGAAGCTTTAAGAAAAACCCATTCTTTATTTTCAGATTAAAGTATATTTATAATCATTCTCCTGTTCGATTTCAATTAAAAGATCCTTTACCTATTATTTATAAATTATACGCTGTTTTTAAAAAGAATTTTCTTTAAAATCATATGCTATATTCTTTAAAACAAAAAAAAAGGAGGCATTTAATAAATGCCTCCTTTTTATATAAAAATTTATATTTTATTAATGTCCACCACTACTGTATCTGCAGCTGCTACGGTATTTACAACCCCAGTGTCTGTAACATTTATTGTAATCTGGTTTAACATATTCACAAAGTTCACCTCCGTTACTGCTTTCTCCACTAATTACATTAAATACACCTTTCTCATATCCAGGTCCTATATTAACATCACAATCAGTTTTAATTTTTGTGTAGTAGCAATTGTTAATGTATATGTAAATGTATCTACCGAATGATCCATCGCTATTACCACCAGTTAGGTTAATTTCCCCATTTGGTTGAACATTGTTGTTGTTATATATCCATTTTCCGTAACATGAGTTCTCATCTCTTTGTAAGATGTCAATTTTCTTGGCACAACCCCAATCAAATTCTAAATCTAGGCTAGTAACTTTTCCTTCGCAATCAGAACATCCTACTTCCATTTCAGGAACATCAACCATAATCATAATTGCTTGTTTTCCTGCAGGGTTAAGAATAATACCAACTTTTTCTCCACATCCTGGAACATAGTCAGCACCATTATCTCTTGCAGCTTGAGCAATTTCTTCAGCCATTGCAACATTAACGGCTGAATTACTAGTCCAAGAAGCTTCACCAGGCGCAGCTAACGCAGAACACTCAACACATACAGACTCATCAACAAGTAACCAAATAGCGTATTGTACGTGACCGAAAGTATAATTTCCTCCAGCAACACTTGCTTCACCAATAATAGTTTGGTTTAAAAGCCAGTTTACTAATTCAAAGTTTTCTGGAACCTCAAATTCATTTGCAGGAAGTGTTTCGTAAGAAGAGTATACAGAAAATTCAGCTGATTCGTTTATATACAAACTTAAATCTTGATCTACACACCAAGCAGCGATACCAGTACCAGCTAATTCTGAGCCAGTAATATCTACTGTAAAGTAAGCATTAGTTCCAGGTTTTTCAGTTACATGTACATTAACATTATCTGGTAAGCTTAGTTCTAATG
>NZ_JBATHX010000494.1:0-1543 GCF_049667265.1 Algibacter sp.
GTATTGCCCAGTTTTGGTTTTTTTAGGTTTATCAACTAGTTTTAATTTTTCAAAAAGAATAATGCCCAATTGTTTTGGTGAGGCAATATTAAACTCTTCGCCTGCAGCCTGATAAATATTTTTTTCAAGTGTGGCAATATCCGTATTAAGATCTTCAGATAATGAATTTAAAAATTGTTCGTCCAAATTAATTCCTTCCAGTTCCATAGCTGCTAAAACACGAAGCAATGGAATTTCAATATCGTCAAATAGTTTTTGAGTGTTGGCTTCGCCTAATTCATTTTGAAAATGTTCTTTTAGTTGCAAGGTAATATCAGCATCTTCAACTGCATATTCGGTTTGCTTTTCTATGGGAACATCGCGCATAGAGAGTTGGTTCTTGCCTTTTTTACCTATCAATTCAGTTATCGAAATTGGCGTGTAATTCAAATAGGTTTCCGCTAATACATCCATATTATGACGCATATCCGGATTAATCAAATAATGCGCTAACATAGTATCGAATAATTTGCCTTTAACGTCAACATGATATTTGGCTAATACTTTAATATCGTATTTTAAATTCTGACCTATTTTTTCAATCGTTTTACTTTCAAAAAATGGTCGCAGTTGTTCAATTAATTCTTGAGCTTCAGCCTTATCTTCTGGAAATGGTAAATAAAAACCTTTACCAATTTCCCATGAAAATGCAATGCCAACCAATTCGGCAGTCAACGGATTTAAACCTGTAGTTTCCGTATCAAAACACACCGAAGTTTGATTCATTAAATTTTTAATAAACAGTTTGGTGGCCATTCCAGAGGCAACGCTTTGGTAAAAATGCGGCGTTGTTTCTGCAGTTTTTCTAGTAAATTCAGTTACCGTTTCTGTTTGTGTAGCACTTGAAGGGTCTCCTCCAAATAACGAAAATTGTCCCGCCCCAGCCGAAGCCTGTTCTTTAGGTGTCGTTTTAGTCTCTGCTACTTTTTGAGAAGCATCAATTGCCGTTGTAGGTTCTGTTTGTTCAGCAAATGTTTTAGTGAAATTATCTATTAATCTTCTAAATTCTAATTCTTCAAAAATGGATACTACTTTAGGAATATCTGGTTGGTCTAATTCAAAATCTTTAGCGTTAAAAGTTACCGGAACATCAAGCATGATGGTTGCCAATTTTTTCGAAAGTAATCCTAATTCGCCATTGGCTTCAATTTTTTCTTTCATTTTACCTTTAAGCTCATGGGTATTTGCTAAAAGATTTTCCATACTGCCATAAGCGGCTAAAAACTTTTTGGCGGTTTTTTCACCAACACCAGGTAAACCAGGAATATTATCACTAGAATCGCCCATCATCCCTAAAAAGTCAATAACTTGTAATGGGTCTGTCACTTCAAATTTCTTCTGTACTTCCGGAATTCCCCAAGTTTCGTAACCACCACCAAACATGGGGCGATACATAAAAATATTTTCAGAAACCAACTGAGCAAAATCCTTACCTGGGGTTACCATAAACGTTTGATAACCTTCTTTTTCAGCCTGTTTTGCGAGTGTTCCAATCACATCATCC
>NZ_JBATHX010000495.1:0-5384 GCF_049667265.1 Algibacter sp.
ATTTTAACTGTTCTGTTTTCTTGTGGAAGTGATAAAGTTATTCTGTTACCAGAAATTGGTCATTCTGAAATTACAGAAATTCTAGATGTTTCACCTGCCTATTTGTTTTACGATGAAACTCAAGTAGATAGTGTAGAACTGAATAGAAAAAACCTAATTAGTACCACAAATTGGTTGATTAACGTGGATAAACGTTTGACACTAAAACGGGTGATTCCTCATATTAAATATTTACAAGATAAAAAGGCTAATTCTAGTCATAAAAAAGAAGGAACTAGAAATTATTTTACTTGTAATGATACGAGTATTAAAAATTTAGGGTTTATTGATTTTACGGATGTTAGGTATCAAAATGAATCACTTGACAATTATTCAGATGCACTTTCAAGTATAGATAGTTTAAGTAATTCAACGGCCATAGCTTTTGAAAAAAACAATACAATAGTTATAGCTAGTACTTCTTTAAAAACTAGATTTTTAGAAACATCGAAAGACAGCATTTCATTTTACATGAAAAAATGTGACACTTTAAACGGAATAATTTTATTGAATTTCAATGAAAATTTATCTTTTCAAAACTACATTGACTATAAGTCTATTATAGAAAATACTGATTTAAAACAAACTGAAATATCAAACAACGAATTCATTTTTAATTAACCCTTTTTTACTAAATTTACAAAAACCCACTTTCATTGGATATTTTCAAAGACCTTTTAAAATTTACCGTTGTAGATATTATTGATGTTATTCTTGTAGCACTACTCCTCTACTATGTTTACAGGCTTATTAAAGGCACGGTAGCAATCAATATTTTTATAGGTATTATTATTATTTATGGTGCATGGATGCTTACCGATTTCCTAAACATGGAATTACTTACCGGTATTTTTGGTGGGTTTATGAAAGTAGGAATCATAGCCCTAATTGTTGTTTTTCAACCAGAAATAAGGAAGTTTTTACTCATGGTGGGTTCTACAAATTTAGGTACTCGAGGTAAATTTTTCCAGCAAATAAAATTTTTAAAAACTGAAAGTAGCGATGAAACCGATGTGGATGCTATAATATCCGCTTGCAATAAAATGTCAATCTCAAAAACAGGAGCACTTATTGTTTTTGAACGTAATAACAACCTAGATTTCTTTGCACAATCTGGCGATGAAATGAATATAAAAGTAACGCAACCTATTATTGAAAGTATCTTTTTCAAAAATAGCCCGTTGCATGATGGCGCTATTATAGTAAGTAATAATGTAGTGAAAGCAACGCGTGTTATCCTTCCTGTAAATAACGAAAAAAATATACCTCAACGATTTGGTTTAAGACACAGAGCCGCTATTGGCGTTACCGAAAAAACAGATGCCCTGGCCTTAGTTGTAAGTGAAGAAACCGGGCATATATCGTATTTTAAAGATGGGGAATTTGTGGTTTTCGAAGATTCTAATGAGCTTAATTCTTTAATTAAAACGGATTTGGCATAATGACTTGTAGAAATTGCAATTCTTTAATTTCAGAATCTAGTATATATTGCAATAGTTGTGGCGAAAAAGCAGCTTTTAAAAGGTTAACCATAAAATCCTTTCTTTTAAATTTTCTTCATGAGTTTTTAAGTATTGACAACAAGCTAGTTAAAACCTTTAAAACTTTGTTTACGAGACCAGAAAACGTTATAAATAGTTATGTAAATGGTTTCAGAAAAAAATATATAAATGCTATTCCCTATTTAGGGTTGACGTTAACACTAATAGGTTTACAGTTTTTTATATTGAAAAAATTCTTTCCCGAATTACTGAATTTTTCATTAGCTCCAAAAGCTAGCAATGAAGTTGCTGATTTTAAAAGTATTATGGATTTAATTTATGACTATCAAGGATTAATAACCGTAATTTCAATTCCGATTTATGCTTTGATTTCAAGATTAATATTTCTTGATTCAAAAAAATATAATACTGCTGAACATTTTGTAATTATATCATACGCCTCAGCGCAACTTTATTTAGTGTCTTTTTTTATTGTTTTAATCTCATTACCAATGGGTGTTAATTACAATAACTTATCGACTTACTTGGCTATTCCTATGTTTTTTTACATGATATTTTTATACAAAAGACTCTATGATTTTTCAGTTATTTCAAGCTTTTTGCGAGCTTTAGCCTATTCTCTACTATCTCTAATATCAATAACTATTTTTGGTACAGTAATTACCATAATCTATTTTATCATAACAAAAATATAATTCTCTAAGCCACACTTTCCTGTAAAAACTGAACTTCATATAAGTTCCTGTAATAGCCATTTTCCTTTTTAAGAAGTTCTGTGTGCGTGCCCTGTTCTACAATTTTACCAGCGTCCATAACAATAATTTTATCTGCTTTTTGTACAGTAGCCAAACGGTGTGCAATTACAATAGAAGTTCGGCCTTTAGTAATTTTATCAGTAGCATTCTGAATGAGTTGCTCAGAATAAGAATCAACAGAAGAAGTCGCTTCATCCAACACTAAAATACTTGGGTTAGTTACATAAGCACGCAAAAACGAAATTAATTGTCGCTGCCCAGAACTCAACATCACGCCGCGTTCTTTCACGTTATAATGATACCCATCAGGCAAGGTCATAATAAAATCATGAATCCCGATATCTTTGGCTGCTTGTTGAACCTCAGCTTCAGTAATCTCAGGATGATTCAAAGTAATATTACTCAAAATAGTATCAGCAAACAAAAACACATCTTGTAAAACCACGGCAATTTGAGTTCTTAAAGATGCTAAAGTCACATCTTTAATATTAATACCATCCACCGAAATGACACCATCTCCAATTTCATAAAAACGATTCAGTAAATTAATAATCGTCGATTTCCCAGCACCCGTAGCACCAACAATAGCCACCGTATCGCCAGCTTTCACATTAAATGAAATCCCTTTCAGTACTTCTTCATCTTGTACATAACTAAAATGTACATTATCAAACTTTATATTTCCTTTAAAAGATGCAGCAACATGCGTTCCTAAATCATCAATCTGAGATGTTGTATCAATCACTTTAAAAACACGTGTTGCAGCCACCATTCCCATTTGCAACGTATTAAACTTATCAGCAATTTGCCGCAATGGTCTAAACAACATGGGCACAAACATAATAAACGCTACCAAATCACCTTGCGACACCGAACTATCCGCTAAAACAACATGCAAACCACCATACCAAGCCACTAAACCAATGGTGATGGACGACGATAAATCAGCCAACGGAAAAAATATGGAGTTATACCAAACCGTTTTAAGCCAACCTTTTTTATGGCGTTCATTAATGGCTTTAAAATTCTCATATTCCACATCCTCGCGAGTAAATGCCTGTAATATTTTCATGCCTGTTAATCGTTCTTGCACAAAACTATTTAAGTTAGAAACCTCATTACGAACATCCTCAAAAGCCTTTTTCATGTACTTCTGGAAAATTCGAGTGGCGTAGAGCAATAACGGCATCATAATAAAAACAATCAGGCTTAATTTAAAATTCAAATTCATCATAAACCCAAAAACAACACCCATGGTCAATAAATCCTTAACAATCATAAACAGGCCTTCACCAAAAATATCTGCAATACGTTCCATATCAGTTACCGCACGAGTTATAAGCACACCAACGGATGAATTATCATAATACTTCATTTTAAAACGAAGCAAATGATCAAAGAGTTTCACACGCACATCCATCACTAAATTTTGTCCTAACCAAGCAGCGTAGTAAATAAACATTAACTGAAAAACGGTTTGTAAAACCAAAACTCCAAGCATCAACATAATGTAAAACAAAAAGTCTTTCTCAATTCTATTTGTAATACTCTCATCAATGGCGTATTTAGTAATATATGGCGTTGCAGCACTAAAAACAGCCAACAAAATCACCAATAAAACCAACCCAAAGAAAACCGTTTTATAAGGCTTTATGTAGTCGAATAAGCGCTTAAAAAGCTTAAAATCAAATATTTTTTCTTTCCTTTTCTCCATTTATAGTTTTATATCCTTAGGATATTCAATATCAGTTAAATACAGACCATGCGCCGGAACAGAAAACCCAGCCTCATTCCTGTTTTTAGATTCAATAATAGTATGCAATTCCTCAACCGCCATTTTCCCCAGGCCAATATTAATCATGGTTCCCACAATGGCTCGCACCATATTTCGCAAAAAACGGTTAGCTTTAATTACAAAATGCAATTCATCGTCATTCACTAGCCATTCTGCCTGCATCACATCACAAAAATAAGTTTTCACATCGGTATGCGTCTTAGAAAAACATTGAAAATCTTTATACTCCAATAACATTTTCGCAGCCGCATTCATTTTCTCAACATTCAAATCGTGCTTCACGTAAAAGCTATTATCCACGTTAAACACATTTTTTTCAACAGCCACGCGGTAAACATACGCTCTACTTAAGGCATGAAATCGGGCATGCGCATCAGGTTTCACTTTAAAAATATCACAAATAGCAATATCGGCAGGCAAAAAAGAATTCAGTTTATAAATTAAGTTCGGCGTATCAAAAACAACATCCGTATCAAAATGCGAAAACATCTGCGTTGCATGTACTCCCGCATCGGTACGTCCAGCTCCCATAGTCGAAATAGACTCCCCCAATAAAGTCGTTAAAGCCGTATCAACAACCTCCTGAACCGTTATTGCATTCGGTTGTAATTGCCAACCATGGTACGCCTTACCATTATAAGAAAGTTCAATAAAATACCGCAATGCCTCTATCCGTTTTGTAAAAGCACAAAGATAGACAGATTTAAGCTTCCTAAAAAGCAAGGTGTCTTAATTAAATATTAAAAGATTTTTTTGAATTTGGGCGTTCCCAAAGGGTCGGGCCTGCCTGCCGGCAGGCAGGCTTTACGTTGCAAGTCCTCGCACCTCCTAAGGTCGGGCCTTGGGCTTTCCTCTGCAATCCCTAACGCGGGTGAGTTTGCTAACATTAAGAGCCATAATTTTTTTAAGGTTATTTTGAAAGGACTGTTTTAAGACATCATAAACAACAGACCCTATAATCCACTCTTTCTAGAAGGGAAACTAATATCCTGATTATTTAAAAATAAGTTTGAACGCAACAGTTTCCCTCCTAAAAAGGAGGGATTAAGGGAGGTGTAAGTAAAACAAGCTAAATATTAATTATATTTACGGGATAACGTTAACAAAAAACTTACTATATCCTGACTTATTTACGAGATATCGGAAATAAAAGTTATTATAGAACGAGATGTGCTTCATTATAAGATACCGCTAATCAATGATAAAATTCTTTAGAAAAATTAGACAGAAACTACTGACTGAAAACAAATTCAGCAAATATTTACTTTATGCCATTGGTGAAATAGTGCTGGT
>NZ_JBATHX010000496.1:0-2088 GCF_049667265.1 Algibacter sp.
AGCAACGATAAGGCGATTAGTCTATAATGTTTTGCAAAAACACCTTTAAAAAAGGTAAAACTTACTAAAACATAAATGAGTCCGCTTACACCAATATGATACGATGGCCTCCCAATACTCCAAGTAAGAAACCCAGATAATAAAATCCCAAAGAAAAGGACTTTCCATGCGATGTGCCTATAGAAATAAAACAACGCTGTGGACAATACAAAAAGCGGCACCGTATTATGATAAATATGCTTAATGTCTCCATGAATAAAAGGACTTAACACCACGCCTCTTAAACCTTTTAAAGTTTGTGGATAGATTCCATATTTACTAAAATTATAACCAAAGCGCACCTCGAACCAAAATACTAACCAAATAATTAGAACAAAAAAAACTGGGTAAGCTATTACGCCGGTTGAGAATTTAAAATGTTCTTTAGTTTTCATTGATTTAAAGTTAGCAAATAGTTAACCAACTTTCAGCATTATGCTAAATTGGCAGTTATGCACCCGCGTGAGGCCTGCCTGCCGGCAGGCAGGGATTGAAGTGGAAAGCCCGACCCCTTTTGGGGGCACGCCCGAACTAAAAAATTAAAGATTTCCATCTTCACGGAAATGATAAAAGGCAAAAAAAATCAGTAATTTTGTGTTAATGAACGACAATGCACCTTTAGCGGAACGGTTACGACCAAAAACCTTGAAAGACTACGTAAGCCAAGCACATTTGGTGGGCGAAGGTGGCGCATTAACGCAGCACATTAAGCAAGGATTAATACCTTCCATGATTTTTTGGGGACCACCAGGAACCGGAAAAACAACCTTAGCGAACATTATTGCTACAGAATCTGGCAGACCGTTTTATACCTTAAGCGCCATAAACTCGGGGGTTAAAGACATTCGTGAGGTTATTGATAAAGCCAAACAAAGCGGCGGTTTGTTTACCACCAAAAACCCTATTTTGTTTATTGATGAGATTCATAGGTTTAGCAAATCGCAACAAGATTCGTTATTGCAAGCTGTTGAAAAAGGTTGGATTACACTTATTGGTGCCACTACCGAGAACCCGAGTTTCGAGGTTATTTCGGCATTATTATCGCGCTGCCAAGTGTATATTTTAAATGCTTTTGATAAACTTGATTTAGAAACCCTTTTAAAACGTGCCATTGAAACGGACGAACACATTTCAAAAAAGAAAATTACCCTAAAAGAAACCAATGCCCTTTTAAGATTATCGGGTGGAGATGCCAGAAAATTACTTAATATTTTTGAGCTTTTGGTAAACTCGTTTGATAGTGACACCATTGAAATTACCGACGCCATCGTTTTAGAAAAAATCCAAAATAACACGGTACGCTACGATAAAACAGGCGAGCAGCATTACGATATTATTTCGGCATTTATAAAATCCATTCGCGGTAGCGACCCAAATGGCGCGGTTTATTGGCTAGCCAGAATGATTGAAGGTGGCGAAGATGTAAAGTTTATTGCGCGTCGTTTGCTCATTTCGGCAAGTGAGGATATTGGAAATGCCAACCCAACGGCTTTGGTAATTGCCAATAACGCATTCCAGGCGGTAACCACCATTGGCTATCCAGAAGCGCGCATCATTTTAAGCCAATGCGCCACGTATTTGGCCTGTTCACCAAAAAGCAATGCCTCCTATATGGCTATTGGCATGGCGCAACAATTGGTGAAACAAACTGGAGATTTAAGCGTGCCTCTAGAAATTAGGAACGCCCCAACCAAACTCATGAAACAGCTTGGCTATGGCGATAATTACAAGTACGCACACAATTACGAAAACAATTTTGCACCACAGGAGTTTCTGCCCGACGACATAAAAAACACCACCTTTTACGAACCCGGAAATAACCCACGCGAAAACGCACACCGCGAGTTTTTAAAACAACGTTGGAAAGATAAATACAACTATTAAAAATTTATGGGCGTTACCACAAGGGTCGTGCTTTTGGCAGTCGCTTTTTTGTGTTGCATACCTGCCTGCCGGCAGGCAGGGGTGCAACAACACACAAAGAGCTTCAACAAATGCCTCAATCCCTAACGCAAATTCATGTTAAAATTAAACTTTAGAATTTAATAT
>NZ_JBATHX010000497.1:0-4068 GCF_049667265.1 Algibacter sp.
GCACGCGTCGTGATGATATTTTATTAGACGATGTTACCATACAACGTATGTGGGTAATGCGTAAATATCTTGCAGATATGAACCCTGTTGAAGCTATGGAATTCATAAATGAGCGTTTCAAGCAAACTAAAAACAACGAAGAGTTTTTAATATCAATGAATGGCTAATATGTTCTTCCCGTGAAGACGGCAAACTAAATATAACTAACTCAAAGTAAAAAAGCCTTAACAGATTTGTTAAGGCTTTTTCATTATTAATTTTTTTTTTAAACTTTAATGTTCTTGAACTTCTAAATGAAAATTGATATCAATAAGCTCTTTTACAACAATAAGCCCTAAAGCTTTTTTTGGTGGTTCTAAATTGAAATCGCAAATATTTAAATTTAATACACCTTCAATAATTAATATATCATCACCTTTTAAAGTTACTGGTATTTTACAAGATTTGGTAACGCCAGCTAAACTTATGTCTATTAATGCTAGCACCTTATTCTCATTGTTGCGATCAGGATAAATTTCTTTTAATTGAAGACGTGTTTTTGGATATAAATTGGATTTTAAAAGTTCTTGAAAATCACTATTTATTCCCTTTCCTCCACAATCAAAACAATTATTTTCTAAAATTAATGTTGTATTCTCAAATACCATTCTGTTATCAATTTTTTGAAAGAAAACAGGAATTGGATTTTTAAACTTGAATATATCATATTCACATTTAAAACTGCTAACATTTGTTTTTCCTTTAATAACCAGATTACTACTAGGAGTTATTAATACCGAAGTGCTTCCGGTAATTACAACGGTAAAAGCAAAAGTTGACATTATTAAAACTAAAAACAATAACTTTTTCATGTCATTAAAAATATAATATATTGTATTTATTCTCACAATATAAAAAAAGTAAGCCTTAAAAGTACAATTAAATTTTTATACCCTTAAGACTTACCTTTTCATCTTACAATTATTTTAGAAACTAATTATCGCTTCTAATGTAAGTCCATCAAACTTAGCATCCTCAAGAAGGTTTCCTGCAGGATAGTCTTTATATTTTTGAACTACATATTCTGCTTTCATTAAGATGTTTTTAGTCATAAACCAACCAGCACCTAACTGAAATCTATCAATATTTATGTCATCTGTACTTGCCAATTCAGCACTTACAGTATTGTAACGACCACCTAAATAAAAGTTTTCTTCATTACCAAATCTGTAAATAACCTCTCCTGCGTATTGTTGAGCTTTTCTTCTATCAGTTTCAGCTAAAGTTCTACCTGAAGTAATCTCTACTGTTCCAAAAACTTCTAAACCACCATATTTTACAAATGGGTTAAACATAACTGCAGTAATTTTGTTTCTGAAACCAGGATCGAAACGTCCAGATCTAAAATTATCGCTACTTGCTGATGCATCTTGTAAAATATCATAATATCTAGAACCACCTCTATCTGCTGTATATAAATAAACACTTGGTGCATACCCTGTATTATATAAAGATCCTGTTAATCTAAATCTAAAATCCTCAGATATTTGTTTATCATAACCCAGTTTTGCTAAGAATGCGGCGCCACCTGTTTTACCATCAGATATTTTAACATTTTGGTTTAATTTACCATTAGAAAATCCAATCATTCCTAATAATCCGCTATCACATTGGTAAAACAATTCAGCTCCAACTTCCGTTGTAAATGAATCCATAATTAAATTTCCAACAAATGGATTATAAATTGATTGAGCATTATCACTTCTTCTAAAGTGTGTATCACCATAGTTGTTCTCCATATGTCCAATTTTTATGGTTGCATGGCTCATAAAGTCTTGCATGAATCCTTCACTTATAAAATCTAGCTTATCTATTTGAAAATAGCCGCCTTTTACATAAGTTTCATGGTGATGTCTAGAAGATAGATAGGTTCTTAAATGCATTCTTACACCATCATAAAGCGCCACATCTAAATCTAAATTAGCCGTAGCTAAATTAAAATTATTACCCGTTTCTAGAATAGGGACAGCTCCTGAATTTTCATTTTTAATAGCTTGAAATTGTAGTGTAGAAGCACCACCTAATCTTACTTTCACGTCAGTAAACGTTGAAACACTATCTTTTAAGGTTTCAAAGACATTTATTCCATTTTTATCGGGTTGCCTATAATTGTCTAAGTTTCTATTTTGAGCAAAAAAACTAACACCTGCTAGTAAAGCAACAATTAGCATACTACTTTTAAATAATTTTTTCATGATTTTTAATTTTTTGGTTGTTAAATTGGTTTATTTATTATTGTTTAAATATTGAATTAAATTTTACTGTTATACTATCTCCTGTGGTTATGGTTCCAAATAATGCTTTTGGTGGTTCAACATTAAATTCGGTCATTTTAAATTCTTTTTCTCCCGATAAAACAATTTTACCTTCTAGAACTTCTAAGTTAAATTCGATAGGAATCAGTTTCTTAACACCAGAAACTGTTAAGTATCCAACAGATTTTAGCAAAAACTTGTTTTCTCCTTTTTTTACAATCTCTTTAACTTCTTGAAGCTTAAATGTGATATTTTTATATTCATCAGATTTTAAAGCTTTATAAGTGTTTTTATCCATGGAATTTTTTCCACTTTTAAGGCTTTCAACAACTACTGTGAAATCGCATTTATCAACTTCTCCTGTTTCAAGATTTTTTAATACAACCTTTCCGTTTTTATTTTCAGCATCAATATGCCAATCATGCAAACTGGAAGTTCCATATACCTTAACAGAAGACTCACTATTAATTAAATTGAATTCTTGAGCTTGTATTAAATTGGACATTAATAGGATGAATCCAATGTACCCCATAAGCTTTATTTTGTTTTTTATTTTTATCATATTCATTTTTTATTTAATTATTTTGACTATGCAAAGTTCTATCCAAACAAACTTAAAAGACATGACAATTGTCATTTGTATATTATTAAAACAATTAATTTATTTATAAACTTAAAAGGGTTTACATGAAATTGCTGAGTTTTTTAAATTAATTTTTGAGAGTTATACTTAAATTGGAAGTGGTTGTGGTTTATCCTAAGGTTAAATAAAGGATTCTAATTTTTACTAAAACAATAAAGCCTTAGTATTTAATTATTAAGTTTTTTTGTAATTATTATTTTAAACGTTACCACATAGGTCGGGCTTTACGTTCATAGTTTTGCCTCGATGTGCGCTTCGACAAAAGCTAACCTCTGCAATCCCTAACGCAAGTTAGAAACTCCTGTTTAACTTATATTATTATACTAATAAATACACTTCACCTTTTACAATTATGTATCTTTGGGGTTTCGTTTAATATTTCAATTATGCCATCAAAAAATTGCTTTAAATACCTCTTTATTTTTTTATTTATTTGCCCTTTAATTTCACTAGGACAATCAAAAGAAAAAGAAAGTTTAAAGCTATTTGTAGAATGTAATTGTGATAAAAACTACATACGACAAGAAGTTAAAAACATTAATCATGTTAGAGACCAAGGGCTAGCAAATGTACAGGTTTTTATATACGATATTGCGAATGGCAGCGGCGGAAAAACATACAAACTTGAGTTTACAGGCACCGATTCATTTGAGAGTATAGCTCATACCCTATCCTTTGTTTCTAACGCTAACATGACGCCAGATGATATTAGAAAACGATTGGTATGGCGCATAAAAAAAGGCTTACTTAAATACATTTTAGAATCTGATATTGCCAATAGAGTAGTATACAGAATAAAAGGAAAAAAAGAGGCTAATGAAGTAGAATTTTATGATCCTTGGAATAATTGGATTTTTGAAGTTTATGGTGAAGCAAAATTTGATAAGGAGACCAGTCGCAAAAAATTTGAATACAAATTAGGTTTAGAGAGTGATCATGTTTCCGATAATTGGCGAGTTAGAGCAGATTTTCAACTAAGCCAATTAAATAGTGAATTTGTAAGAAACGATGAAACGTTTACTAGTGAAAGAAAACGGTATTGGGGTGCTGCAAGTGTAGTTCGAAGTCTTTCAGACCAATGGTCAACAGGTATATTTACAAATTTTAGATACGACACCTTTAATAACATAG
>NZ_JBATHX010000498.1:0-3184 GCF_049667265.1 Algibacter sp.
TATTTGTATTGCTTATGAAACGGTTGAAGATGCTGATGGATCACTTCCGTTGTTAATTCCAATGTCTGAAGTTGCTGGTAGAATGTCTGTTCAACAAGGGGCTAAATATCTTGAAAAACCAATTATGGGACGTGGTATTTTATTAGGTGGTATTCCTGGGGTGCCTCCTGCAAAAGTGTTGATTTTAGGCGCTGGTGTTGTAGGTCTTCAAGCAGCAAGAATGGCGTCAGGATTAGGCGCGAGCGTGCATATTTTAGATATTAATATGAAAGCTTTACGTCATGTAAGTGATACCATGCCGAATAATGTTGTAAGTGAATTTTCGAGTGAATATAACATTAGAAAACATATAGTTGATTCTGATTTAATTATAGGTGGTGTACTTTTAAAAGGCGCAAAAGCACCAAAATTAATTACTAGAGATATGCTAAAAGATATGCGTCCAGGAA
Source organism: Algibacter sp. (assembly GCF_049667265.1). Lineage (GTDB taxonomy): Bacteria > Bacteroidota > Bacteroidia > Flavobacteriales > Flavobacteriaceae > Algibacter_B. The sequence goes on from NZ_JBATHX010000498.1 coordinate 450, forward strand.
CCGTTATGGTTGATGTGGCTGTAGATCAAGGTGGTTGTTTTGAAACTACCAAACCAACAACACATCAAGACCCTACGTATATTATTGATGACATTGTACATTATAGTGTTGCCAATATGCCTGGTGCTGTACCTTATACATCAACAATGGGATTAACGAATGTGACTTTACCATACGTTATTAAGTTGGCAAACGAAGGTTGGAAAAAAGCATGCGATGGGAATGCCTCTTTAGCTAAAGGTTTAAATATTGTAAAAGGAAAAATTGTTTATAAAGAAATTGCCGAGGCCTTTGACATGGAAATGGCTTAGGATTTTTTTTGAATTATAATTTTGAAACGTCTAAATCTTATTTAATAAGTTTTGGACGTTTTTTATTTTTTTTAAAATAATTAGCTGACAAAAATTCAGATTGAAAAATTGGCGTTATTTTTGCTATCTTTAATTTGAAATTTAAAACATAAAAAAAAATGATTGGATATTATATATTAATTGGAGCCATTGCTTTAGTAAGTTGGTTGGTGAGTAGTACTTTAAAAAAGAAGTTTGCAAAGTACTCTAAAGTACAACTAAGAAATGGTATGAGCGGTGCTGAAATTGCTGAAAAAATGTTAGCAGACCATGGTATTAGAGATGTTGAAGTGATTTCTACGGCAGGACAATTAACAGACCATTACAACCCAAAAAATAAAACGGTAAATTTAAGTGAATCGGTTTACAATCAGCGAAATGCGGCGGCGGCGGCTGTTGCAGCACATGAGGTAGGTCACGCTGTGCAACATGCACAAGCTTATCAATGGTTAACAATGCGTTCTACTTTAGTTCCTGTGGTTAGTGTAACTTCTGGAATGTCGCAATGGTTAATTATGGGTGGACTGGTTCTTGGAGGAGCTGCTGGCGTTGGTTTAGGTTGGTGGGTCGCAGCAATTGGTGTGGCATTTATGGGATTTGCAACCTTATTTAGTTTTATCACTTTACCAGTTGAATACGATGCAAGTAATAGAGCATTGGCATGGTTAAAAAATAAGAATATGGTATCTCAAGAAGAGTATGCGGGTTCTGAGGACGCCTTAAAATGGGCTGCAAGAACATATTTAGTGGCCGCAATTGGTGCATTAGCGTCACTTTTATATTGGGCACTTCAGCTTTTTGGAGGAAGAGATTAAACCATTTGAAAACTCAAAAAAAGCTCTGAAATATATCAGAGCTTTTTTTGTTAAACCCATTTTGAATTTCTTATAATTTCTAGACAATTAGTATATTAGCTTAAAAATTGCACCCATTAAAATTGAAGTTTTTAAACACCTCATATCTATACGTTGCGAGTAAATTCACTCATTTAGCATGTTTGTTATTGTTTCTGTCAAGTTTCACTAGTTTTTCTCAGAATGATAATTATAAGCGCTTTTTAGATTCAGCTGAAATATATGTTATTAGTAATCCAGAAAAAAGTTTAGTTTTTTTAGATTCAATTCCAGAACCTAACGAAACTTATATAAAAGGTTTGGTTGATAATTACTACGGTATAAAAGCAAATATTCATTACGAATTACATGAATTTACCGAGGCCTATCGCCTTTGGCTATTGTCCTTAAAATATGCCGATGAGACTCTCGACAAATCTTTTGGAGCATATGCGTCAACACGTACCTTTTTGCTTTTATCTGAACTTGGCGACTATGAAGAGGCGGAAAAATATCTAGAAAAGGCGAAATCATTATACATTGAGCAAGATGATTTATACGGTTTAATGGACACTAAACAAATCCCCGCTTTTCTTAAATTTCAGGATAGGAAGTGGCAGGATTGCATAATAATGCTTGAGGAGACTTTAAATGAATATAAAAATCTAGATAAACAATATTTATATGCATATGCGCTACATATGTTGGCCTCCAGCCATTTAAATTTAGGAAACTACGACCAGGGAAAACATTATATTAATCTCTATAGTTCTTTAGAAGAAGAAAATAGAGTAACCCGCGATTCGTTTTTTGAAGCTTATCAAAAGTATTATTTAGCCAACTATTTTTATGCTAATAAAGCAACAGATTCAACCTTGTATTATCTTCAAGAAGTTTATAAGCTTAAACCTTTTATGGATCAAGAATTTAAAAAGGATTTCTACAGTTTGGCTATAAAAACCTACCAAACTGCAGGACAAGATAAATTAAGTTTAGCCTATACAGATTCTTTGAGAAATCTTGAGGCGGAAATTAAAAAAGCGAATATAAGAACTGGGCTTAAAATGAGCGAAAGCCTTGTAAAAACCGAAGAAGAATTATTAATAAGTAATGAAAAGAAACGCTTAAATTTTATAGTTGCAGCAGTTTTGCTCGCGCTATCTATTGTATTATTAATTATACTACATAAAAATAGAAGAAAAATTGAAATTAGGATTACAAGTTATAAGGATAAATTAAAAGAATTAGGCTACCTACAATCAAATCAACAAAAAATGGTAACCAAGTTAGAGGTGCTTGAAGATTATATTCAGGAACTGAAAGGGGATATAAAAAAGATTTCTAAAATTAATAATATTGAAACGCAGCGCAACCAAATTATGGCCCTTTATAGAAATATACATTCAAAATCAATTGATGTTTTAGCAATTGGTGAAAGTCATATGAAGTTAATCAATGAGTTTAATGCAGATTTTTTTATTCAAATGAATAAAATGTATCCAAAATTAAACGATTCTGAAATTGCTGTCTGTTATTATCTATTTATGGGATT